>CALBGD010000414.1 GCA_937893735.1 uncultured Clostridia bacterium
TATGTTCGCCGGAGTGGAGGTGCGGGAATGAGCGGGATAAAGCCGATTCCGGCGGATCTTCTCACCGACAGCGCAGTGCTCAGGACTCCCACAGATTCCGGGTACAGCAGAGAGCAGCTCACGGACGTAAGAATAATACGCACAAGCGCGATCACGGACTACGCCGCAGGAAATACGCGCGAGTGCACCGAGATAGTGATGTACTTCGACTGCGTGAATTCCAGCCCGGCGGACGCCGAGTTCACAGCAGGGCAGACGATAGCTTACTGCGGCGAGGAATTCGAGATAACCAAGGCGGAGCTTTTCGCAGGAACAGAGCCGCACCACTGGCGTGTAACGGCACGAAAGACCGGCGGAAGCCACCGCGCGGAATAGAAAGGAGGCCACGATGGATAAGAACATCAAGAAAACTCCTGTCAGCGACAGGGAGGAGGGCTACCGTCTGGCGAAGCTCATCAGGGCGGGAAACCGCGAGCTGGCGCGGCAGCTCAACATCAAGAAATCACAGAAGCAGCGCTAGGAGGACGACATGACGATAACCATAAACGACATTGAATTCACGAAGGTGACGGAGCTTTCCGCGCTGCGTGAGACCCGCCGCACGGATATCCGATACAACACTCAGGGAGATATGCTCATCGACCTTGTGAACAGAAAATACCGCCTGACCGTGCTGTTTGGACTGCTGACCGAAAAGGAGCTGAAGCAGCTCCGGACGCTGACTAAGGAGATATTCGTGACAGTGAAATTTCAGGCGCCGGATGGCGAGGTCACGGAGGAGTTCCACATATCGGACGAGCCTGCTCCGGCGGTGACGGTGGTCAACGGCGTCACAATGTACGGCGGAGTAAAGCTGACGATGCAGCAGAAATGAGGTGAGAAAGTATGGTCAGTGTTTCTGACAGATTCATTGAGCTGGCGCAGAAGAACGGGCGAAACGTCTGGTGTAAGATAATCGCCGACGGCGTTGAGTTTCTTGACGACAGGATAACCGATATGGATTTCGACGACGTGGTGCACCCGGACTGGTTCACGCTCGGAACTACCTGCGCAAACCGTCTGCATTTCACGGCGGCTTATTCCGGGGAGCTTTCCACCGGGGCGGAGGTCCGCGCGTATATCAGCTTCGACGGCGCCGAATGGTGCCCTCTCGGCGTGTTCTACATCGCAAGGCGCTATGTCAGGGGGAATTACGTCAGCGTGACCGCTTACGACAAAATGTACAGCCTCGATATCGGATACCGCTATTCCGGGGAGCTTCCGGTAAATTCGCAGCAGCTTCTGCTGAATGTCTGCGAGGCTGCGGGGCTTGAATGCGTCGATACAGGTATCAGCTATTCCATAGAAAAAGTCCCTGATGGCTGTACCGTCAGGGATATGCTGGGATATATCGCGGGAATAAACTGCGCCTGCGCAAAGATAGACCGCAATGGAAAATTCGTGATGAAGCGTTCGCTTTCCCATATAAATTTTGAGCTTCAGGACAAGAATTGCTGGGAAGTTCAGCGCAACATGGGAAAGTCAGTCATAACCTGCGTAAGGATAAACACCGGCGACGGCGAGGTGCAGTCCGGAAGCGGCGCTGAGATATCCACGCTGGAGCTTTACGACCCGCTTGCCGATCAGGCAATATCGGACATCATGTATTCCATGTTCAAGCCGTTTTCCTATTACGGCGCGGAGCTCCAGATGCAGGGAATGCCATTCCTTGAAGCGGGGGACGTGATGTATTTCCTTGACGGAAAGCTGCTTTATCAGCTTGTCATCAGCGAGATAGAATACAGCTACAACGGAGGACTTTCCGCAGTGCTGTATTCCAGAAACCGCGTGAACGACGAGGAATCCGGCGACCTTGAAAAGCTGCTGGAGCAGCTTCTCCACACGAAGAACGCCGTGTACTACCGCCGCGTGAACGACAAGCAGCTCGCTCTTAAGGAGCAGCCGCAGATAATCGCGGATTTCGAGTTTGAGAGCACCGAGGACTGCTTCGCACAGCTTGACGTGAATTTCACGGCAAAGCAGAGCACGGCGGATAATCTGGTATTCCGGATAAACGTGAATGGCGCGGATATCCCGAGAAATATAGTCCAGACGATGGACGGAAACGACTACGAGCTTATCCATATATATCACCTGGCGGAGAAGCTCCCGGCGGGGAAGAACCGCATTTACGTCACCGCGCAGACAAAGAGCGGGGACGCATACATCAGCGCCGGAGATATGCTGGCGACCCTTGTGGGACATGGTATCTACGGGAATTCCGGAAGCCAGCGTGACAAGGTATCGCTGTATGAAAAGGCGGACTGCTGGAGCATATTACGTCCGCGTGTCGGGACGGGCGAGATAAGCGCAGAATTCAACAAGGAGGTCACATAAATGAAAGGAAAGGCAACATTCACGCTCACGGACGCAAAGACCGGCAAGGTCGTAAAGCAGGTCACGGAGCACAACATGGTGACGGACGCCGCAAAGAGGATACTGAATCCTCCGGCGTATCTGCTGGCAAACAAGTTCAGCTACTCGGATTTCCTGAAAAGCGTTCTGCCGCTGTACGCGCAGGTTTTCGGCGGGATAGTGCTTCTCGGGAACGAGCTTGAGGAGCGCACGGACAACATAACTCCCGGAAGGGACTGCCAGTTCATTGCGACGGCGGGCAGCGCCTATGCCGGAACTAATGTTCGCCGCGGAACGCTCAACCAGAACGAGAGCTACGCCACGGAAAACGGATATCATTTCACATGGGATTTCGGCACGGACAAGGCTAACGGCACGATAAAGTGCGCTGCGCTCACAAGCCGCAGCTTCGGGGATTCCGGGCTTAATGCTTCGGACAGAAGCTCATATTTCATCATGGAGCCCACGGCGATGGGCGGAAGCAACAGTCTGATCTCTCAGACCGCGAATGCGCTCGGGCAGTATCTCGGGACGTTCCAGAAGAACACGCTGACCTACTATAAGTGCGAACAGTATACTGATACGCTGAATTTTGTCCGGATAAAGTGCCTTGATCCGCTCGCAGTGAGAATAACGGATTCAACGGGACTTTCATCATACCAGGCACCAGTGTTCAGCACAGCGCTGAAAATGCCATTCTCTGTGCCTGTAAGAATGCACAAATACTACGACCCCGACAAAAAGCTGTTGTTTTTCTTTTCTGACGCTGTTATTACCGACGGCGTATACAGAGTAAAATATACCGGGGTAAGCATGGAGGACTTCTCAATAAAGGAGCAGGGAGAATATGCGCTTTCCGGTTCTTACTTCAATGTATACGGCGCCGCTTTTTATGAGGGGAAATTCTTTATTGCTTCAAACAAAGGAATGGAAATATACAGCGCCCCCGGAGTGATAGCTGAGACTCCATTCACGGATACTTCTAGCGGCTCATATTTTTATAATATGAATGGCACATTAGTGTATGGCTACTCAATGAATATTGTGTATCTCTATCTTAACGGCGGTTTTTTAGGTATGTACAGTTCATGTAATAAAATGATAAGACCATCGGTAGATGTTGCTTTGCCGTATGTGATGATGTCCGGGATCGACTCATTCCCATCACTGGAATCAGCGAGCCAGAATCCTTATCTCGGAATGATATCCAGCTATTTCGCGACAATAAACAATCTCAGCGAGCCGCTTGTGAAAACTAACGAGCACGCGCTGAAGATAACCTACGATATCACGAATTAAAATTATATCCGCCCTTTTCGGGGCGGATATTGCTTTTATGACTTTCCAGAGCTGTCATGCTCCGCTTTCTCAAAATAGCGGCACTTTGCTTCAGCGGAAGCCGCCGGGCGGGTCAGGTCGCACAGGGTGCAGGTTCCCTCGCTCTGCCAGCGGCAGTTTTCGCTGCATGGTACGATATTCATGCTGCGCCTCCGGAAAATTTATTGCAGGAATATTATGCGCGGGTCAGCCGGGAATATTCCGCATAAGCCGCGGCTGGAAGAAAGAACCTCCCACGCTGCCGAGAAATTTCAGCGTTTCAGCGTAACCGAGCTCTATGCGCTTTGCGGCGTTTTCTCCGTCGAAATCCAGCGTGCCGACCTTCAGAATGCGCTTTTCCTGCTTCCCGAGGAGTATCTCGTCAGACGGGAAGAGCTCCAGAAATTCCGCGTCCGGGAACTGCGACAGGTCAGCCGCTTCGCTGCCGAGGTAGGATATCACGAATCTGCGGATACCGATGTCATATAGCGGCTTTACGGGAGTGTTGTCCGATAATCCGCCGTCGCGGTAGAGCGCGCCGCCTATTTCCTTTGCGGGGAATACTCCCGGAATAGCCGTGCTTGCCGTGAGGTACTCCGTTATCCCGGCGGGAGAAAAAGCTCTCAGGTCGAAGTACTCCGGGCGCTCTGCGGAGGCGTTGTGACAGCAGGCGAAGCAGGGCATTCCGCAGCCGGAAACGCAGTCGTTCACGCCGTTCCTTTCGATGAGCGAGATTAGCCCGCCTCTGGAAAACAGCCCGGCGCGGGCGGCCTCCTCCGGGGTGGGAATGTCTATCGTGCGGCTGTCTGAGCCGAGGTAGTCCAGAAATTTTGACAGCACCCGCCCGGCGGTCTCCACAGGGTCGGCGATGTCGGACTGCCGCAGGGAGGTCCAGATATTTTCTGCAAGGGCGAGGTCCCCGCAGGCGAAAAGAGCGGCGTTCAGCGCGCCCACGGAGGTCCCGGAAACTGCGGTGATGTTCCTGTCGAATCCGCGCTCGCGCAGGGCTTTCCATACGCCTATCTGGTAGGCACCGCGCCCTCCGCCGCCGCAGAGGATAAGTCCGATCTCATTTTGTGGCTTCATCTGTACCTCCCTGATGTCTGCGCCTGATTTTCGGCGCGGTGAGCTGAAAGCTGATATCCGTCAGAAGCTTCAGCGTTTCGTCCGGAACGCTGCCGTCCAGCGCCGCAGAGATCCAGCCCTGCTTGTTCATGTGGTACGCGGGGAAGATCCCCGGCTCTGACCGCAGGGAGCCTGACATTACCGGGTCGTTTTTTAGGTTCACAATGTTGATGTTCCCGCCGCCGGGAAGCCCCAGCTTTGAGCGCGGAATTTCCATTATCAGCGCGAACCACTTCCGGTTTTCGCTGTGCCGGAACACCGCGTAGCCCGGGTGGGAATCCCACGGGTAGTCGGGGGTCGCTGCGTAGTATTCGGTTATGTATCGTTCGTATTCAGCGCGGGTCATTGCTGTTCCTTTCTGAAAAAGGTGTCGGGATCCCGGCACCTTTTATAATATATGCATTATCCTTTGTCTTTGAGCCTTTCCGGCAGGAAAACGAACACTGCCGCCACAATTACCGCAAGTCCCAGCCAGAGGAATCTCAGCGGCGCGGAAACGAAATACTCCCCGACAGCCGCGAAGCGCTCAGTATCCCAGAACAGCACAATGCCTATGACCACCGCGAAAATGGCGAAAATCAGCACGGCTCCTGCGGCGCAGTCCTTGCTGCGGCGGATAAGTTCGCTGTGCTCCTTTGAGACCCTGTCGCACAGGCGCTCTATCGAGGTGTTGACCGCCTCTGCTGACAGCACTGCGGCGAATGTCAGCAGGAGCACCGCCCATTCCGCGCGGGAAAGCTCATAGAATTTCAGCGCGAACCAGCTCACGAAGCAGACGGCGCATAAATGCACCCGGAAATTCCGCTCGTTCAGGCAGTGGACTATCCCGGCGGCGGCATAGGCGAAGCCCTTCAAAAACTTCCTCATGCCTCGCGGGTGATGCCGAGCTTATCCAGCACCTTTTCCTGCTTGCCGAACATTTCCTTTTCCTCTTCCTTGCTGTTGACGTGGTCGTAGCCCAGCAGATGGAACAGGGAATGCGTTATCAGGAAAGCCACCTCGCGGCGGTAGGAGTGACCGTATTCCTCCGCCTGCTGAGCCGCCTTTTCAAGGGATATAACGATGTCGCCGAGCATTATCGCGTCGTTGTCCGGGTCTACCTCGTAGCCGTTTTCGTCGTCGCCCAGCGGGAATGAGAGCACGTCCGTTTCGCGGTCTATTCCGCGGTGCTCGTTGTTCAGCTCCCGGATACCCTCGTTGTCCACGAATGTAACGGAGACCTCCGCGGAGTCGTCTATGCCCTCTTCCTCAAGGGCGGCGGCGGTGCAGGCGTCGATGAGCTTCTCGATATCCTGCGGCGGGTCGAGCTTATCCTGTTCGTTGCTTATCAGAGCGAATATCTTCATGCGTTCCTCCTGTTGGCGCGGTAGGGAGGCTTCGGTGCCTGCTCCTGCTTTGCCGAGTTGTATTTGTCATAAGCCCGGACGATATCCTGAACCAGTCTGTGGCGGACAACGTCCTTTTCGGTGAAGCGGTTCTGCGCGATATCCTCGATATCCTTCAGCACGCTGAGCGCTTCAATAAGTCCGGATTTAGAGGTTTCCGGCAGGTCTATCTGCGTGATGTCGCCCGTAATGACCATCTTGCTGTTGAAGCCCAGACGGGTCAGGAACATCTTCATCTGCTCGCGGGTGGTGTTCTGCGCTTCGTCAAGGATTATGAAGCTGTCGTCCAGCGTGCGCCCTCTCATGTAGGCGAGGGGAGCAACCTCGATAACTCCGCGCTCCTGGAGCTTCGCGAAAGCCTCCTGCCCGAACATCTCAAAAAGCGCGTCATAGAGCGGTCTGAGATAGGGGTCTACCTTGTTCTGGAGGTCGCCCGGCAGGAATCCGAGCTTTTCTCCGGCTTCCACGGCGGGGCGGGTGAGGATTATGCGCTGTACCTCGTGAGCCTTGAACGCGCTCACCGCCAGAGCTACGGCAAGGTAGGTCTTGCCGGTGCCGGCGGGGCCTACGCCGAAGGTTATGGTGTTTTTGCGAATCATCTCGCAGTATTTCTTCTGACCGAGGGTCTTGGGGCGGATAGGCTTTCCGGTGTAGCTTACGCACACGCAGTCGGAGGATATGGTGTCCGCCTCGCCCTCCGTTCCGTCGTTTACGAGGGAGATGACGTATCTCACGTTCTGTTCGTTTATCGGGTCGCCCTTGAAATACATCTTCGACAGGGACTCCAGACAGCGCTTTGCGCCGTTCACCGAGGAATCGTCCTGCCCGGTTATCTTTATGTCGCTGCCGCGGCTGAATATCGTCACGCCGAATGCTTTCTGTATAGTGTTCACGTTGCAGTCGAGGTCCCCGAACAGTGCGTGAAGCTGCTCGATGCTTTCCATTGTGAGTGAAACTTCTGACATATTGCGCCTTTCATAAATAAAATGTGGGAATAGTGCCTGAAACTATTATACACCGTAACCGGCGGCTTGTCAAATACTTTCTCCAAGCAGGCGCAGGGCGTTCCGGTACAGGATATCCTGCTGCTCCTCGGCGGTGAGCGGGAGCTTACGGAAGCGCTCCAGCTCCTCAACGGCGCTCCACATGGGGTAGTCCGTGCCGAACATCACGCGCTTGGTTCCTATTTTGCGGATAAGCTCCGCCGCGTGCTCCGGGGTCATGGCGTAAAGGCTGCTGGAGAGATCCGCGTAGATGACACCGCCGGAAAACAGCTCGGCGGCCTCGTCCCATTTCGTCCAGCCGGCAAGGTGCGCCCCGATTATCGTTAGCTTCGGGAAGCGCTTCATCACGTTGTACAGGCGCTTCGGCGAGGAAAAATCATAACGGCTGTCGCCGACATGGAAAAGGATCGGCAGCCTGCCCTCGGCGGCTTCGTAAATCGGGAATGCTTTCGGGTCGTCAACGTTGAAATGTTGAAAATCCGGGTGGAGCTTTATTCCCTTTAAGCCTAGGGAGATTATGCGCTCGGTTTCGGCTTCAATGCCGGGGAAATCCGGGTGGAGCGCGCCGAATCCGATGAGCTCCTGCGGGTGGAGCTTCACCTGTTCGGACACGAAATCGTTGATGTTGTGCACTTGCTCCTGCACGGTCGCCACGGACTGCACGATGGCGCGGTCAACTCCCGCCTTTCGGTTGATCTCCAGCAGGGAGCCGACAGAGCCGTCAAACCTGACCCTCATGTTGTAGAAGCTGCTGATTCCGTCAGCGGCGCGGGCGGCTATCTTGTCCGGGAAAATATGCGCGTGGGAATCTATTATCATTGCTGTGCCTCCTGTGGCTTCGGGTTTGGTACTCCGAGCCTTATCTCGGCTGCCGTGGCGGTTATAAGGCTTCCGTTTGTCAGCATTATCTGCACTTCGTGGTTTATCAGAACCTTTACCTTGGATATCAGCCCGCCTGTTATGCAGTCCAGCTCCACGAAATAATCCGACACGCCTATCAGCGTCAGATCCCATGCGAGAGCCTTTTCGTTGTCGTCGCTCCGGTTTTCTTCGATGGTTATGCGGATATAGTCCTTCTTGAACTCAAATGTCGCAAGCCTGAAATTCCCGAACGCTCCTATTTCCTCAAGGTAGAAGCGTATATCGTCTATTTTAGTTAATGTTGTTTCACGTTGTGTCCACATAGCTTTTTCTCCTTTCACTATAATATGATTATACCACAGAATTCCACGGTTGTCCAGCATCAGGCTGCCGATAAACCCTCATCTTCGGCGTCACTCCGCATTATGGCAGGCAAAAAGCCTAGCCATAATGCGGGTTCCTAGAATCTGAGGGCTTCTCGACAGCCTGATTTTTTATTTTATATTGACAATCCCGCCGGAATATGATAATATAATATAAGTATCCGCACCGGAAGCCGCCCATGCGCCTTACGGCAAGGAAACGCTGAACATCTGCTGCCGAAACTCCGCAGGACTTGAGGCAAAAGGCAAAAAGCACAGCTCCGCAGAAATGCGGGGGAATATTCGTGCGCCTTTTCCAAGCAGAGGAAAAGGGCTTTTTATTTGCGGTAACCTCTAAAACCCTCCTTCACAGCAGATTTCTATGACTTACCAAGAAACGTCGCTTCGCTCCTTATTCATCATCTGCTTCGTTGTCAAACCTTGAAATACATCAAGTATTCCTGCGGTTTGATGCCTAGCATCTGATATAAGTCATGTACGAAATCTGCTCGTGTCCCGGTTTTTAGAGGTTACCTTTGGAGGGTATTATGCAGGAGGAAACACGTGTCGCGGTAATTTCCATGATAATAAGCTGTGAGGACAGCGCCGGCGAGATAAACTCCCTGCTGCACGGCTGCCGGGAGTACATCATCGGCAGAATGGGCATACCCTACCGGGAAAAGGGGCTCAATATCATCAACGTTGTCCTTGACGCGCCGATGGACGTAGTTTCCGCGCTGTCCGGAAGGCTCGGGCGGCTGCAGGGAGTCACCGCAAAGGCGGTGTATTCCAAGCTGGGCGCGGATAAAATCGACGGAAAGGACAATGCAAAATGAGTATCAGGAAGAAATTAAAGGGAGCGCTTGCCGCATTCCTCTGCATAGGAATAATGGCGGGCTGTTCCGCTTCGCCGGAGAGCAGCGTACAGGAGAGCGCGCCGCAGACCTCCACGGCGGAAAGCTCCGCACCGGAGGAGATCACCGCGGAAAGCCAGCCCACATCGCAGGAGGAGCCAGCCACAGAGGAGCCTTCCAGTCAGGCGGAGCTCACTTGGCAGGCAGATATCCAGACTCCCGGGCAGATAAGGATAGCCGCGCTGAAAGGTCCCACCGCAATGGGCATGATAAAGATGATGGACGATGAGAGCGAAAACAGCGAGTTCCAGTTCACGATAGCGGGAGCCGCAGACGAGCTCACCCCGGGGATAGTTAAGGGGAATATAGATATCGCGTGCGTTCCCGCGAACCTCGCCTCCGTGCTCTACAACAAGACGGAGGGCGGCGTGGAGGTGCTTGCGATAAACACCCTCGGCGTGCTGTACATCGTTGAGAACGGCGAGCCCACCATAACCTCCCCGGCTGACCTGAAAGGAAAGACCATCTACGCCAGCGGAAAGGGCGCGACCCCGGAGTACGCCCTGCGCTACATTTTGACCCAGAACGGCATAGACCCGGACAACGACGTTGCCATTGAATGGAAGAGCGAACACGCCGAGTGCCTGAGCGCGCTTGTTTCCGACGAGGGAAACGCGGCAATGCTCCCGCAGCCTTTCGTGACCACCGCGCAGGCGAAAAACGAGAATGTAAACGTGGTGCTCGACCTTAATTCCGAGTGGGAGGAGCTCAACAACGGCAGCGCCCTTGTGACCGGCGTGGTTATCGCCCGCAGCGAGTTCATCGAGGACTACCCGGCGGTCGTGGACAGCTTCCTGGAGGAATACAGCGCTTCAGTTGATTACGTCAACGCGAATGTCGCGGACGCGGCGCAGCTTATCGGGAAGTTCGACATAGTTCCGGCGGCGGTGGCTGAAAAGGCTCTGCCGAAGTGCAACATAGTGTTCATTTCCGGCGCGGAGATGAAGGAGAAGCTCTCCGGCTATCTGGGAGTGCTGTTTGACAGCGCGGCGGCTTCCGTCGGCGGAGCGCTCCCCGGGGACGATTTCTACTACGGCGCGTAATTTTCATCAGGGGGAGTGCGCATGAAAAAGAAGCTCATAACCGCCGCGTGCGTGCTCTTCTGGCTGGCGCTGTGGCAGGCGGGGGCAATGCTTCTGCGGCAGGAGATACTGCTTGTTTCCCCGGTGCAGGCGGTGCGCCGCCTTTTCGAGCTCGCTCCGACTGCGGATTTCCTGAAAAGCGTGGGATTCTCCACGGGCAGGATAATGGCGGGCTTCGGGCTGGGTCTTGCCGGCGGGACTATTCTCGCCGTGCTGGCGGGAAAAATACGGTTCGTCAAAACGCTGCTCTCGCCGCTGGTGTCGGCGGTGAAAGCCGTTCCGGTGGCGAGTATAACGGTGCTTGCGCTTGTCTGGGTCAGCTCCCGGAATCTTTCAACGCTGGTGTCGTTTCTGATCTCGCTTCCGATAGTGTACTCAAATATGCTGGAGGGCATAGAGAGTCTTGACCCGAAGCTCCGCGAGATGGCGGAGGTCTTCCGGGTGCCGGCGCTCCGGCGGGCGGCGGGGGTGTACCTGCCGCAGCTCCTGCCGTATTTCCGCGCGGCTGTGCGGCTCGCGGTCGGGCTTAGCTGGAAGAGCGGTGCCGCCGCCGAGATAATCGGTATCCCCTCCGGGTCGATAGGCGAGAAGCTGTACGAGGCGAAAATCTACCTTGAGACCGCCGACCTTTTCGCGTGGACCATAGCCGTGATACTCCTGAGCTGGCTCAGCGAGAAGCTCCTGTTACTGCTGGTGAATGCGTTGGCAAAGGCGCTCTCAGCTCTGGCTGACCGCAGGGGAGCTCCGGCGGGATCAGAACTCCCGGCTGGGATAACCGTGCGCGGACTTACCAAGCGCTACGGCGAAAATACGGTGCTGGACGGTTTTTCCTGCGATATACCCTCCGGGGAGCTTACCGCGGTGGCGGGAGCCTCCGGCTGCGGAAAGACGACGTTTCTTTCGCTGCTGACAGGGCTTCTCGCGCCGGACGGCGGGGAAGTGCAGACCGACCCTCCTGGGGCGCGTTTCTTGGCGGTATTTCAGGAGGACAGGCTGTGCGAGAATCTCACGGTCTCCGCGAATATACGACTTGTGAACAGCGGGCTTTCAGACGAGGAAATATCCGGCGCGCTGGATTCCGTGGGGCTCTCCGGCTGCGAAAAAAGACCCGTGCGGGAGCTTTCCGGCGGAATGAAGCGGCGCACGGCGCTTGTCCGGGCGCTCCTTTCGGAGTACGGCGCGATAGTCCTTGACGAGCCTTTCAAGGGGCTTGACGAAGCCACCAAGAAGCAGGTGCTGGATTACTGCCGGGAAAAGCTCCGCGGGAAAACGGCTGTGCTGGTAACGCACGATATTTCCGAGGCCGAGGAGCTTTCTGCCAAGCAGATAATACGAATATAAATGATAAGCCCCGCATTTTCGCGGGGCACTGAGACCGTAGAAAAAGTACCATTGGGATTTTTCTCCCGAACGATCGCCAGACTTTGTGCTTCACACAAGTTTCCTGCTTCACAGACCGCACGGAGGATTTTTTTCCTCTTTTTTTAGTTAAAAATCGTGAATGTGTTATTATTTTAACAGAATTTTTTTCTGTATGTCACATTAAATACACGTTAATGCCGAGTTTATTTCCTAAAAGTAATAGAGTTAAGCAAGTAACTAAAGAAAGTAAAAATTAAAAAACGTCTTTCTTTAGTGCACATTGCACAAGAGTTTTGTGAAAATGTATATTTTTTTAACGAAGTTGCAATTATGCTGTTGACTTTAGCTAATATTTGTGCTAAAATAAACTTGCAATTAAGTGATAAGGAACTTTAAAGCTCATCAATCAAGTAACAGTCCTTATTGCGCAAATTACTTAAAGATATTTTTTAGTGGAGGTATCATTATGAACTTCAAGAAGGCAATGGCAGGTATCCTCGCAGCAGGAACCGTACTCAGCCTGACAGCTTGCAGCAGCGGCAACAACAGCAGCACAACAAGCAGCACCAACAGCAACAGCAGCACAGCTTCCAACAGCTCCGCAGCTGACAACAGCAGCACTCCCGCAGCAGACAACAGCACCGCTTCCGGCGAGGCTCTCACCCTTAAGGTGCTCACACACCGTACCGACCGCATCGAGGACGGCTCCCTCGCAGAGATGACAAAGGCTTTTGAGGAAGCTAACAACTGCAAGGTCGAGTATCAGGGCTTCACAGATTACGCAAACGATGTTTCCACAATGATGAGCACCACCGACTACGGCGATGTCCTCATGATCCCGGATACAGTAAAGATCAAGGATCTCGCAAACTTCTTCGAGCCGCTCGGAACCCTCGACGAGCTCAAGGATACATACTACTGGGCAGACAAGAAGATGTATGACAACACCGTTTACGGTATCGCACACCTCGGTTCTGTTGCAGGCGGTATCTGCTACAACAAGCGCATCTGGAAAGAGGCTGGCATCACAGAGCTTCCTACCTCTCCCGAGGAGTTCATCGCTGACCTGAAGCTCATCAAGGACAACACAAACGCAATTCCTTACTACACCAACTACGCTGACGCAAGCTGGACCCTCGTACAGTGGGCTTCCCTCGTAAACTCCGCTTCCGGCAGCAGCACATATGAGAACGATATCCTCACCTCCAAGCGCGACCTGTTCGTAAAGGGCGACGCTTACTACGAGGTTTACAAGATGATGTTCGATGTATTCTCTGATCCTACTCTCCACGAGGAAGATCCGATGACCACCGACTGGGAAGGCTGCAAGGCTGCAATCAACGAAGGCAAGATCGCTACAATGGTTATGGGTTCCTGGGCAGTATCTCAGTTCCAGGAAGCAGGCGACCACCCCGAGGATATCGGTTATATGCCCGCTCCGTTCAGCAAGGACGGCAAGCAGTATGCTGAGTCCGCTCCTGACTACTGCATGGGCGTAAACAAGAACCGTTCCGATGACATCAAGGAGCTCGGCAAGAAGTACATCACATGGTTCGTAGGCGAGAGCGGCTTCGCACAGAAGGAAGGCTCCATCTGCGCACTCAAGGGCTCCGCACTTCCTGACTACCTGACCGACTTCGCTGACTGCGAGCTGTTCATCACAGAGGCTGCTCCCGAGGGTCTCGTAGGCGTTTGGGACGCTATCAACAACGATTCCGAGGTTGGTACATGGCAGGGCGACGCTGACAACTTCAAGATCAAGATGGCTGAGGCTGCATTCGCAGGCGAAGGCGAGGACGCATTCAACAAGATCGTTGACGACATCAACCAGAAGTGGAACACCACACGCGACGCTAACGAAGATCTCGCAGCTTACCTTGAGGCTAACGGCTGATAAACAAGCTAACCACACTCATTTTGCATAGATTTCTCCACAGCTAACCATGAGGGGCGCGAGAGCGTCCCTTGCGGGCGGCTGGAACTATGAAAGGAACGTATTCATGGCGGCAACGTCCACATCAGCTAAAAAGCGCTCACTCGGTCAGTGGCTGAGGGGCTATACCGGGCAGAAGTACACCACAACGCTGCTGTTTCTGCTCATACCAGTAGTTCTGCTGGTTCTTTTTACTGTTATCCCTGCGATAAACATGGGAATATACAGCTTCCAGAAGCGTGATCAGCTCGGCGTAAGCTGGGAATGGGTAGGCTTCGATAATTATGTGAGGATATTCACCGACACTGCATATCTTCAGACCTTTGCAAATTCCATCTACTACCTTATTGGTTCATTCGTACAGCAGGCGGTCGCGCTCCTTATCGCTTCCGTGCTCTGCTCAAAAATCAAGTTTGCCGGCTTCTTCAAGGGAGTTCTGTTCTTCCCCTACATGATGAACGGCGTTGCAGTTTCGCTCATATTCCGCCGATTCTTCCAGAAGGGCGACGGAATCACCAACACAGAAGGTACACTCAACAGCATTCTCATGCTGTTCGGCGCTGACCCTGTAAGATGGCTCGGCGAACCCAGTCTCGTCAATTTCTGTCTCGTGTTCGCTTCTATCTGGCGTTACGTTGGCTTTGACATAATAATGTACATCAGTGCGATACAGTCGATATCCCCGGATATCTACGAAGCTGCTGACCTTGACGGTGCAAACGCATGGCAGCGCTTCTGGTATATCGTATTCCCGAGCATTCGTCCGATCGTAGGCTTACAGCTTATCCTCGCGATAAAGGGCGCGGTATCCGTTTTCGAGATCCCGTACATCATCACCGAGGGCAAGAACGGCACCAGCACGTTCGTTATCAAGACGATAGAGACCGCCTTCAAGTATCAGAAGGTAGGACTTGCGGCAGCGATGGCGATAGTCCTGCTGGCAATAATCCTGATAGTGACGGGCATACAAAAGGCATTCTTCAGGGAGGACAAATAGCGCATGAGCAGTACAACAAACAAGAAAAAAACGGTCAGCGCAGAAAACAGAATGTACCGTTTATCGCGCGCATTCTATCAGGTACTGAAATATGTGTTCCTGGCTTTGTGCTGCCTTGTGGTAATAATCCCGCTTATCGTAGTGCTTATCGGCGCGTTCAAGACACACGAGGAGTACATC
The DNA here is from genome assembly GCA_937893735.1 of uncultured Clostridia bacterium. Taxonomy (GTDB): domain Bacteria; phylum Bacillota; class Clostridia; order Oscillospirales; family Ruminococcaceae; genus CAG-115. The sequence continues at coordinate 14,917 of CALBGD010000414.1, forward strand.
TCCACAGGAGTTTTCGAGCTCCCTGCGGTGCCTCAGTTTGAGAACTTCAAGATAGCGTTCGTAAATGGTAAGGTAATGCAGGGTCTTCTGAACACTCTCATTATCCTCGCGGTTTCCTGCTTCGGTACGATAATCACCGGTACCATGACCGCATTCGTGCTCCAGAGATTCAATATGCTGTTCACGAGAGCGGTAAAGGCGGTGTTCCTTGTTGCGGCGCTGCTGCCGAACATCTCCATGCAGGTAACAGTATTCCAGATCGTCAGCAAGCTGGGACTTTATAACTCCCTTGCGGCTCCCTGCGTACTGTATATCGGAACCGATATCATTTCCATCTACATCTTCATTCAGTTCCTGAACAACATCTCCACTTCGCTGGACGAGAGCGCTATACTTGACGGCGCAAGCTATCCGAGGGTGTATTTCAGCATTATCCTTCCTATGCTGCGCCCTGCGATAGCTACCGTCCTTGTAATCAAGTTCGTGTCCATCTACAACGACTTCTACACCGCAAACCTCTATATGCCGGGCGATAACCTCAGCGTTGTATCTACGGCGCTGTACCGCTTCATAGGTCCTTACGGTGCGAAGTGGGAAGTCATCTTCGCGGGTATCATCATCTGTATCATACCTACGCTGGTGGTTTTCCTCTGCCTCCAGAAGTCGATTTACAGCAACCTTGTTACAGGCTCTGTAAAGGAGTAATACGACAGTTTCATCAAACCCCATTTGATCCTATATCCGGGCTCCCCTCTGTGAAAACAGGGGGGAGTTCGGCTTTTATTGCGGCGAAAATTGTCGAAATAATCCACAACTTTGCACGTTTGTGTAATTTTGCGGACATAATCCCGGAAATGTCCGTTGATAATTCCCAAGGGATATAGTACAATGAAATCAGAAATAATAGGTTTACTGTACCCCGGAGGTGATATAAATGACAACGGCGTTATTTTATACGATAATCGGCTATATTTCAGGCAGTCTGCTCCCGGCGCGCTTTTTCAGCAGGATATTCTGCGGCAGGGACGTCACCGAGGACAGCCCGGACAAGAATCCCGGAACGTTCAACGCGTTCACCTACGGCGGATTCTGGTGCGGAGCGCTCACGCTGATATGCGATCTGCTGAAGTCGTTTCTTCCGGTGTTCCTGTATCTCAGGGTCGCGGATAAGTCCGCAGGGCTTGTTTTCGTAATGCTGGCTCCGGTGCTAGGGCACATATTCCCGGTATTCCACCACTTTGACGGAGGAAAGGGCATCGCCGCTTCCTTCGGAGTTCTGCTCGGGCTTGCCCCGGATATGCGTCCGGTGGTGATACTCGGCGCGATGTATCTGCTGTACTCCTTCGTCTTCAAGGTAAATCCGCACTTTTACAGGCTGGTGCTGACGTATTCCTCGATGATAGTGCTGGTGACGCTTATTCGTCCGGGAGCCTACGTTGTGATAGGCTGTATCGTGGTTTCCGCGGCGGTCATAGGCAAGCTGATAGCTAAGTTCGACGCTGACGGAAAGATGAAAATTACTCCGGTATGGAAACAATAAAGACAGCTTCGGAGCAGGTTGATGCCTGCTCCGATTTTTATATCATGCTCATAAGCTGCGCGGTCAGGAGCCCTCCGCCGGTGCCGACGACATATCCCAGCAGCGCCATGATTATCCCGACAGGAACGAGGGCGCTGCTGTAAGCCCCCGCGAGGACCGGCGCGGTCGCGGTTCCGCCGATGTTCGCAAGGGAGGCCACAGCGCAGGTGAATATATCGAGCTTCAGCAGCTTTGCAAGAAGCACCATTATGCCGGCGTGCACGGCCAGTATGATGAATCCGGTCAGCAGCCATGCCGGAGCATTCCCGACAGCGCTGAGGTCCGCCCTTGAGGCTATCAGCGCGATCACGATATACAGAAGGACGTTTGAGATCTCCTCTGTCCCGCGTAGCTTCCCGAACGGCGTCATTGCCAGAATTATTCCGAGCACGGTTATTGCAAGGACTGTCCATGTGGCGCGGTCGAAGAACGGCGCGTATCCCGCGATTATATCACCGAGTTTCGTGCACAGCGCAGAGGCTAGGAGCCCTGAGCCGAGCAGCAGCGCGATATTCTGCCATGTCAGCGGGCGTTTGTCGGCGGCGGCCTCCGCTTTCAGCGCCGCTCCCACTGAGTCTATTGCGCGGGTATCCGCTTTCGTCCAGCGGTTGAACTTTCCGGCAAACCCGATTGCCCATAGTGCAAACATGATGTAGAGCGTTCCGCAGATGGAATCCATCACCAACGCGTAAGCCATTTCGCTTTCGCTGATATCAAGCGCCGCCTGTATCGCCAGCATATTTCCGCCGCCGCCCATCCAGCTCCCGCAGAGAGCGCCGAGCGGTTTCCATGCGTCCTCGCCGAGGACGCCGCTCATTATCGCGAATGCCGCGAGGAATCCCACCAGCACTGAGGCTGCCGCCGCGAAGAATCCGGTCAGCATTTTTCCGCCGAGCCGCACGATTTTCCGCATATCGCAGCGCAGCAGCATTATGAACAGCATGGCGTACAGCAGCGGATTTTTCAGGCTGGAATACGCAGCCGAGGTCGCCGGAAGATCCCACACTTTAAGCGTACAGAGAGCCATCATTCCGATATAGATGAGCACCACGGGAGGCACGAAGCTGAAAAAACGCTGCGCGCCCTTTCCGGGAAAAAGCTTCGGCAGATATATGAGCACAGCCGCAATGAAAATCAGCACGGCTATGTAGGTGAAACTGTCGGTTATCACGTTACATTCCTCCGTTATTTTTTAGTGGTATTCTTCCCGGAAATCAGGAAAAAATACCTCTTAAACGGAGAATGCTTTCACCGGGTTATGAACTTGTCGATAGTGCGGTACGCCGCGTCCCAGTCAGCCTGCGGCTCGTTTATGATGACGGAGCTTATCGGGAGCTTTTCCAGAATATCCAGCTCCCGCCGCTGGCGCTCCTCTAAGGCGGAGATGTATCCGTCGAATCCGGAGAGCCCGCGTGCCTTTCCGTAGCCGCCGTTACAGTGGTAGTCGATGACGGCGCGGAGCCATTCCTCGCCGCGCTCCGGAATTGTCGCCCTGATGTTTTCGGCGATGCGGGCGCTTTTCAGATAGACCACGGCGGGCTCCATCGGAGCGATAGCCGCGCAGATATCTGTAATATATTCCAGCGACTTTTTCGGCGGAAAATCGAATCTTATCATCGTTTCGCACATGGGATTCTGGAGAAGTACGCAGTTGAACACATACACGTTATTCTCGGCGTTTTCCGCGAAGCTGCGCCATTTGCCGAGCATTACCGGTCGCTCCGTCTCCCAGTCAAGGAAATCGTATATCTTGTATTGCAGAGCCTTATTGAAAAGCCCGCCCTCCAGCCTGTTCAGCGGAACTGTGATACCGCCGCTGATGTGCTCTGCAAGCGGCTCAAGTATCCGGCGCTCCTCCGCTGAAAATTCCGGCGCTTTATCCGGGATAAAGGCGCTGAATTCGTAGTCCGCCGGGTGATTCCCGCAGTTCTCATCGAACAGAAGCCCTCCGGTGAGCCGGGCAATATGACTGGCGGTTGTGCTTTTTCCGGAGCATGGAAGCCCCTCAACTATGTACAGTTTCGCTGACATGAAATCATCTCCTTATATTGAATCCCCGCCTGTTACAGCGGGGAATTCATATTACAGATTTTCGTCTATCCAGGTCTTGCGGCTGGAAATGAACCGTCTGAGGTACATTACCTGTGCAAGGTAAGTATCTTCGGAAGCCATGCGCGACGGCTGGAATCCGTTTGCGATATCGAGCGTACGCCATACTTTGAAGTTCATTTCAGCGGAGGGCACGATTTTGGGCTTGAGATCGTCTATCGCGTCGAATGCCGCCTGCGTCATGTCGTCCTTTACCTCGTCCCAGCGGGCGCGGGCACGGGCGCGGAAGCTCTCGTCTGTCATCAGGTAGTTGAACCATGTCACGCCAATGTAGCTGTCATCGTCCATGCTTCCGATGGTCGCCCAGTCGTCGTACCTCGGGTTATCCATGTACATATTGCCGAATGCAAGGTCGAAATCCCACACGGGACCCATTTCAAGGCGGCCGAGCTTCGGTTTGGTAATGTAGCAGCTCCGTCTGAAGCAGGAATCGAGATTGTACGTCAGCTCATGCACAAGGAACCAGTCGATGAAGCTTTCAACATTGATGTACTTTTCATAGTCGGTGAGCGTGGTAATCGCTTCGTCAGCCTTGCACATATACTTGTAGATAAAGTCGAAGTGCTTCTGCTCCCAGTTGTAGTCCGAGTTGGGGTCCTCCTCTGTTTCCGGGCTCTTTACCAGGATATTCACGCCGCAGCCGCTCGGGAGGTCAAAACAGTTCCAGCCCTTCTGGTCAACACTTGGGTCGGCGCCGCCGATTTCCATGAGATAGCCTGTTTCAATGCTTGCCAGACTGTCGTCCAGCGCCAGCCGCGAGGATTTTACTTCAAGCTGCTCGCCAAGGGTGTACACTCCCTGATAGATTCCGTTCATGTAGACGTCCACCGGGATAGCGTGCGGAACGAACCGGAAGCTGTTCAGCGACCGCGCCATCTCAAACGCGGTGGTGTTTCTGAGCAGAGATTCGTCAGCGTAGTTCGCGATGAGCACCCAGCGCTTTGCCTCGGACATACCGAGTAGGGAGGCTTTGTCCTCCAGTTTTATCTTGTAGGGCTTCTTCGGCCATTCCCATGTAGAGTGACCGCGCCCGCGTATCTGTCCGGTGAGTACCTCGGTGCTTTCATATTCGCCGTCCGTCATGTGGGCGTCTATCTGGACGGTGCAGGGAACGTATTCCTCTTTGGTTATCGCGTCCGGGTCCTCGGTGGTGAGGAACACGGCGGGTATCTTGGTTTCCGTTTCCTGCCCGAATTCTCCGGTTATCTCTTCGGCCAGCGGAGCCCAGCCCCCGTTCTTTGGTGTGTAGGACGGTTTGACATAATCGTCCGTTATGGGAATAACTCTGCCATCGGCGTCCGTGGCGTACTGCGGCTGGGAGTTTTCCAAACCGCCTGTGCAGCCGGTGAGCATAGCGGCTCCGGCAAGAACTGCGGCAGTAAATTTGATGATCCTATTATTCACAAAAGCACCTCCGGGGGGCTTGAAATCTATTAGTACATATTAATTATATATCACCGTCTATTTTTTGTCAACAAGCACGGTTTTTTTTGTATACCTGCCAAAAAATGAACCCGGCAAACTGTGAATAATTCTGCAAAAGGTCCGAAAACGATTACATGGGCAGGCAAAAAAAGAGGCGGGAGTTTCCCCCCTCAAAATTTATCCGTTTGAGCCGCTGATAAGCACCAGACCGTCAGCGGTAGAGGCTGCCGCGCGGAATCCCGTGTTATCGTCGTACATCGTATGCAGGCTGCGCGACCTGCCGAGCTCCGCGAATTCGTCCACGACGGAAACTCCGTCAAACCAGCGGTACGCCATTCCGCAGCAGTCAGCGCCGTCAATGACTGTGGTGTTTGCGCCGCAGAAGCTCAGCGTTTCAAGCTCCGTGGAGCTCATCGCCTTTGTGAAGCTGTCCGCCTGCACGGCCTTTCCGTTTTCCAGCTTGTACAGCGTGATGTTTATTCCACTTGCTGTCTTGGAGCCGCACAGCGCGTAGTCTCCGTTTACTGAACCCTCAGCCGCCGTCAGCTTCAGCGGCTCCGGGGAAGCCGGGTCGCTGATATCCACGGCAATAGCAGTCTTTTCTCCATCGCCGATGAGCAGCGTGTTTCCGCTGAGTTTCATGGTTTTTACAGCGTTGTCAGTCGTGAACGCGCCGAGCGTTTTCAGGTTTCTGCCGCGTAAGTACACGGTAGTGCCGATCTCGGAGGTCTCAGCCGCCGCAAGTATATCGCTTCCCGCCGCCGCTGCGAGGACTTCTGGGGAGCTTTCGCAAACCGGTTCTGAGCCGTCCAGAGTTACGAGCAGAGTTTCCTCTCCGTTGCGGAGCGCCGCAGAGAAGAACTCCGCGCCGCTGTAAACCGGGTCGCCGAGCGCCGCCGCCCGGGACTTCACCCCGCCGTCTGCGGAGTATTCCACATTGACCGCGTAGCTGCACCCCTGCGCCGTCCCGGTTACTATGGTTTCCTCCGGGAGAAGCGCGGCGCGCCCGCCGGAAGTCTCCGTCCACGGCAAATATGCGAGCTCATCATCTATCGTGAAGCTCTCGGTGAATTTCGGAGTGTAAACGCTGCCAAGCTTCACGGAATCCCCGGAAACAAAAACGTCAGTCAGTCTGCCGCCCTGCGTGGAGGTCCACGTTTTTTCGCCGTCGGAGCCGATGATTCCGCAGGAGTCCTCCCCGATGAACACCGCCCGGATACCGCTGTCCGTCATGAATACCCGCAGGAACTGCGCACCCTCCGGCGGGAGTATCTCAAGAGTTTCTGCGCCGCTGAGGATATCGAAACCGGTAATGCTGTCGGAATCCGCAGCCCACAGAGTACCGCCGTCCGTAAAACTGCCGAGCTGACCGCCGCCTATTATCAGCAGGTCGCCGAAAACCTGAGCTTCCGCCGGGAGCGGCTGTACATTCTGCCCGCCGATTTTCCCTGCGAAGTACGCCGTGTAGATTTCGGAGAAAATCTCGGAGCTGTCCTCGGCAAAATGAAACCCGGAGGCAGATTCGTGCGGCTTGTAGCCGATGAGATCCATTCCCACGTTCAGCGCGAGAAGCACGGCCGCTCCGACAGCGGCGGCTATGATACCGCCCTTTCTTCCGCTTTGGGTGGAGCTGTCCGGCGTTTCTGCCAAGGTTTCCGCAGGCTCTTCCGGAGATTCAGCCTCGTCCTTTTCCTTTACCTGAACTGCGGTGAAAATCTGCTCGGAGCTGCTTTCCGCTGGCTCTTCCGTGGAATCGGATTCTTCCGCCGGGAGCTGCCTGCCGGCTTTTCCGATGGGCTTAACTCCTGCGTATTCGATGAATTCAGGCTCGGGCTCTGCTTTTTTCTTCTGCCGTGCGGTCTTTATCCGGAGGGATTTTTCAGGCGCTTCCTCCGGCTCAGGAACGGGCTCCGGAGCTTGTTCAGGCTTGGGAACTTCCGGCGTTTCAGGCTTGGAGATGTCCTCGGTATCCGGCTTCTCTCCGGCTTTTCCTATCGGCTTAACTCCGTCGTATTCCCGCAGGTCGGGGTCGCGGATCTGCTCAGGGTCGATACGCATTGTGAGGGTGCGCTCCCATAGCTGACGCGCGGTGTAGAGCATTCTGGTGTAGTCCTTCGGGGTCAGCCCGGAGCCGTCCAGCGTGACTATCAGCGACTGGAGGTTCATGTCCGGGTGCTCCTGAATTTTGCGCACCGCCTCCTCCGGGGCTCCGCAGCCCTGAAGCAGATACAGGAAATCCGCCGAGCCTATCCCGAGGGAATGCAGCCGGTTAAGGAACGTGAATGCGTCCAGCTCCGGCGGAGCCTCCTCGTCCGACAGGAACCCCGCGATACTGTCAGGCAGCACGCTTTCGGGGATAACGCGCTCCTGCATTAGCTCTCTTATTTTTGAAACCGTCACAAGGAACGCCTCCCATCTATCGCGTCAGTCCAGCTCAAAACCGCTGAGCACGCGCTCTATGCTCTTTTTCACCACAGCCGTGCTGAACCCTGAGTATGCCGATATCTCGTCCGGCTGGAACCGCCCGCCGATGTACATACTCGCGATCAGCCGGTCGTTGTCCTCCAGCAGCCCGAATTCATGCTTGATATCGTAGCCCTCTCCGCTTTCGGGCACCTCGGGAGGCTCCACGGAGTACTCCTTGAATTTTGCACGGATACGCGCGCAGAGGGTTTTCATCATGAACGCCCGGAACGCCTGCGGGGTGTGCAGCTTTCCTATCGCGGAAAATCCGTCCCGCGCCGCCGCAATGATGACCTCTACCGCGTCGCTGTCGTTCGCCAGAGAATAAAAGGCGGTGTAGTACATCTCGCGGTAAAGGGTGCCGTAAAGCTGCGCGAACGCCTTTGTGCTGCCGCCCGCCGCCTGTTCCGAAAGCTCCTTGTATTCCCGCTTGTCCATTGTACACACCGCCTGTAAATTATTCAGCGCTTCCCTTGTCGTCTTCGCTGTTGACTATCGCTATGCCGAGCTCCTTGAGCTGCTCCTCGCTTACGGTGGAGGGAGCCTCGCTCATCAGCTCGCTTGCATTCTGTACCTTCGGGAACGCGGTAACGTCGCGGAGGCTGTCGCAGCCGCACATGAGCATGGAAAGTCTGTCAAGACCGATTCCGGCGCCGCCGTGGGGAGGTGCACCGTACTTGTACGCGTCAACGAGGAACCCGAACTTGGCCGCAATTTCCTCATCGCTCATGCCGAGCATTTCGAACATATGCTGCTGGAGGTCGGGGTCAGTGATTCTGATAGAACCGCTGGAGAGCTCGATTCCGTTGAGCACAAGGTCGTAGCACTTTGCGCGTACCTTTTCCTTGTCCGTGTCGAGGTAGGGAATGCACTCGTCAAGAGGCATTGTGAACGGGTGGTGCATAGCCAGCCACTCGCCGGATTCCTCGTCGTACTCGAAGAACGGGAACTCTGTTATCCACAGGAAATTCCAGCCCTCGGGGATAATGTCGAGCTGCTTTGCAATCTTCAGTCTGAGCGCGCCGAGAACGGGCAGAGTTACCTTGTTCTTGTCCGCAACGATGAGGGCGACGTCGCCCTTTTCGCAGCCCAGAGCCTTAAGGATAGCTTCAAGCTCGCCCTCGCCCATGAACTTCGCGAAGGAGCAGTTGGGGGCGTCGTCCACCCATCTGATGTAGGCGAGACCCTTTGCGCCGATTCCGCGGACGAATTCAGTCTGCTTGTCTATCTCTTTTCTGGTGAGCTTTGCAGCCGCGCCCTTTGCAACGATACCGCGCACGGAGCCGCCGTTTGCGATGGCGTCCTTGAATACGGAGAATCCGCAGTCCTTTACAACATCGGAGATATCGGTTATCTCCATGCCGAAGCGGGTATCCGGCTTATCTGAGCCGTAGCGCTCCATAGCCTCGTTGTAGGTCAGGCGGGGCAGGGGAGTGGGGATATCAACGTTGAGTACGGTCTTGTAGAGGTACTTTACGAAGCCCTCCATCATCTCGAGGATATCCTCAACGTCAACGAAGGACATCTCAAGGTCTATCTGTGTGAATTCCGGCTGACGGTCGGCACGGAGGTCCTCGTCACGGAAGCAGCGCGCAAGCTGAATGTATCTGTCCATGCCGGAAATCATCAGGAGCTGCTTGTACATCTGCGGGGACTGGGGCAGCGCGTAGAACTTTCCGTTGTGGATACGGGACGGCACGATGTAGTCGCGGGCGCCCTCCGGGGTGGACTTTATCATCATAGGAGTTTCTATCTCGATGAAGCCGTTCTTGTAGAAGTACTCGCGGGCAGCCTTTGCAATCTCGTGGCGCATCATGATGTTCTTCTGGAGCGGCTCGCGGCGCAGGTCGAGGGAACGGTACTTCAGACGGAGCTCCTCGTTGGTCTTGGAGTTGTTGACTATCTCAAAGGGAGGTGTCTGCGCCTTGGAGAGAATTCGCAGCTCGGTCACCATAATCTCAACGCCGCCGGTCTTGATGTCGTTGTTTACGCTCTCGCGGGCGCGTACCTTGCCCTTGGCGAGCAGGACGTACTCGGAGCGGACGCTCTCCGCCTTTTCGAAAACGCTCTTATCGGTGGTCTCATCGAACACGAGCTGAACGATGCCTGTTCTGTCCCTCAGATCTATAAAAATAAGGCTTCCCTTGTCGCGTACTCTCTGTGTGAAGCCGCCTACGACTACCTCGCCCATTTCAAGGGTAACTTCGCCGCAGTAGCAGGTCCTTCTCAGACCCTGCATGGTGTCTGCCATTTGATTTTCCTTCTTTCTCAGTTCATTTCTTTTTTGCCGGAGATCCGCATATACCGCGAAATTTCCGCATTATTATTTATTATAGCATTATTCCCGCCATTTTTCAAGTGGAAAACAATAAAATGTTGAAAATCTGAGCAAAAAAATCCCGCCGGAATGCGGGAGCATCTGAGGAATATATAATCCCGCCAAAGTCCGAAACGACCGTTCACTCGGTTGTTTCGGGCTTTTTTTCTGCGTCGGACGAAATCAGCCCGACACCGTTAAAGTAAACCTCAATGTCCTGTTGGCGTTTACCGTCAACCTTAACGGCTTGATGAACGGTCACTTTGTCAATGAACTCGTTGAGGATTTGCGGTGTAAGTTCAGTGATTTGCGAGTATTTCCTTACCAAGTCGATAAACTTTGTAGTATCAGTTTTCTTCGTTTCAAGAGCCGCAAGCTCCCTTTGTGACACTTTCAAGGCGGCGCTCTGTTCTTCCTGCTCTGCTATGTACTTTGCCGAGAGCTTTGTGAACATTTCAGCGGTGATTTCCCCGGCAACCTTGTCCTCATAGAGCTGAGAGATCACGCTGTCGATTTGCTCAATACGCCGCTTTGCTGTGTCAATGGTTTTCTTCAGTGAACTGGTTTGCTTTAGGTGTTCAGTTGTTCCTCGTTCCATGACCTGGCGAACGAATTCGTCCTCATATTCTGAAACGAACTTCATTACATCATTTATCTGACGTATCAGAATCTGCTCCACAACGTCCGCCCTAATGTGATGTCCCGTGCATGAATGTGTACGCTTACGGTAGCCAGAACAGCAATAGTATTCAGCCTGCTCGGGCGGCTTAACGTAGTACAGTTTCCTCCCACAGTCAGCACAGAAAAGATGCCCCGACAAAACCGGTATCTGGTGGTTATGCTTTACATTACGCCGTCGTCCTTGCCGGATCTTTTGAACTAACTCCCAAGTTTCACGGTCGATTATCGCCTCATGGGTGTTCGGGACTATTTGCCATTCCTCCGGTGATAAATCAATACGTTACTTGATTTTGAAGGATTTCTTTGTAGTTTTACCGTTTACCGTATCGCCAGCGTAGCAGCGATTTGCAAGAATGCGAGAAACCGTATCGCTGTTCCAAAAGTATTTTGTTTCCTCATTGAAATTACGATTAACGATTCCGTTGACAGACTTGTAAACCGTTGGAATCAAGACCTTTCTCGCACAAAGATTATTTGCTATCTGGTTCATTTTCAGCCCTTGCAAACAAAGCTGAAATATTTCACGAACGACATCGGCGGATTCTTCGTCAATTATCCATTGCTTGGGGTTATCAGGGTTCTTGATATAACCGTAAGGCACATTTGAAGTAAGATGTTCGCCAGCCCGTGCCCTTGCCCGATTGACCGCCTTGATTTTTTTGCTGGTGTCTTTAGCATACCATTCGTT
>CALBGD010000415.1 GCA_937893735.1 uncultured Clostridia bacterium
CTGTCAACGCGGCGGGCGGTGATTATAAGGTTGAGTCCGTGCTTCGCAAGGGAGCGGGCGATATCTCTGCCTATCCCGGAGCTTGCACCGGTAACTAAAGCTATCATTTCTTTTCCTCCGTATTCACGCCGGGTATCTTGACCTCGCCCTTGACCGCCTTTACAAGAGTGCCGTCCGGCATCTTATAGTACACATTGTCAAGGTGCTTTGCAAGACCCTGCTTGAAGCCTGCGCGGTACTCGTCCCGGAGCGCCTGCTGCTCTGCCTTTTCTTCCTCTGTGAGACCCTCTGCACGGTGCTTGCGCGCAAGGTGGTTTATTCTGTCTATCTTTTCCTTTTCCATAATATCATCTCCTGAATGTCGTTGAATTATCCCTTGTAGCCAGGCTTCATGAATACGAACGGCGGGAGCGGAACTCCGTTTTCGCTGTCGCGCAGCGGTATATCCTCGGTGTAGTTTGTCCAGAGGTAGCGCACGCCGCAGGGGTATTCAACACCCTCGGCATGGAGTATCTCGGTGCCCTCACCGGCGTTCCACAGCTCCTTGTCGGAGAGCACCGCGTTTGCCGGGTGCCACTCGCCGTCGGAGTCCATCAGCTCAAAGCCGGATACCTGCTCCGCGTCGTCCTTTACCTCCAGGCAAAGCCCGGTGGAAACGAAAACGTCAACGCTGTCGGTGTTCCAGCATACCTCATAGGGCTCGGGGTTGAAGGTGGAATATCCGCCCTCGTCGCTGCCCTCCTCCGGGTCAACGAACTGCACCTGATAGTACCCGTTGAGCGCCGCCATGCAGAAACGGTGTCCCGGGGTTTTCTTATCCTTGGGATGTATCTCGCTGAACTCGCCGCAGTCGGTGAGCACGGCAAGCGCCGTTGAGGCGGTGGTGCGGGCTGTCTTGGCCTGAGCCTCGCGGATAACGCACCAGTTCTTGAAATCCGGGTCGGCCTCCCACTTGTGCATGGGGAGCTGTCCTATAACAAAGAACAGGTTATCGTCATTCCAGTCGTCGCGCCAGTTGCGTATCATCTGGTTAAGAAGCTTGTAGTACATAGCCGGACGGTGGTCGTCGCTCTCGCCCTGATACCAGATGACTCCGGTCATGGTGTAGGGTGCTATGCGCTCTATCATGCTCTTGTGGAGCACTCCCGGGGACATGGGGTTCAGCGGTGAGGCCGGACCCGGGTACTTATTCTCGCCGCAGTATTCAAGGCAGCCGTCCCATGTGGGGTTCGGGGTGTTTGTATAGTATTCCGCGCTCTTGCGCTCCCATTCATTATGGTATGCCTGATAGTCGAGGTACGCCTGCTTCAGCTCCTGCTCGGACTTTCCGGCGGTCGCCCTGTCGTAGTCCTCGAAGTAAACGGAGGTCTCGCCGTCGGCGTACTCGCGCTTCATCCATGCGCTGGCGGAGGTCCCGCCCCAGTTGCAGCCGATTATTCCGACTGTCATGCCGAGCTTCTCGGAAAGCTCCTTTGCGAAGTAGTAGCCTACCGCGCTCCAGTACTGTGCGCTTTCCTTGTTGGAGAAATCGTTCCAGCCCATCTGCTTCTCGCTCTCGAAGAAGCTGTCGTCCGCGATGGACTTCTTCATGGTATAGTAGAAGCGGACGTTCGGGGTTTCGTCGTGCTCCAGGCTGTCCTTTCCGGTGGAGCAGTTGCGCAGCTCCAGCTCCATGTTGCTCTGACCTCCGGCAAGCCAGACCGCGCCGACTGCAACGTTCGTGAAAGTGCGGCTCTCTTCGCCGTCGGAAACCGTGAGCTCCACGCTGTCCTGCGCCGGCTGGGGCGGGAGCATCGCCAGCCATCTGCCGTTCTTTACAACGGTGCTGACCTCGGCCGCTTCTTCGCCTGTGACGCTTACCGTTATTTTAGTTCCGTCAGTGCCCGTGCCGAAAACGCTTACCGGCTTCTGGAACTGGAGAACCATATTATCTCCGAATATCTGCGCTGTCTGGAAGTTCTTCATATAATCATTACCTCTTAGTTTGTAAATAAAACGGGTGCAGGAATACACACTGCACCCTATTATTATATTTTACCTCTATTACGCCCGATTGTCAAGTGCCGGGGAATACTTTCACTGAATTCACACATTCTCCGGGTGATTCCTGCGGTAAGCGAGGAATCCCTCGAGGATAACCGCGGCGGCGGCTGAATCCAGCACCTCCTTGCGCTTCTTCCCGCGCTTGTTGATGTCGTTCATGTATCCTATCGCCGTAACGGTGGAGGAGCGCTCGTCCCACATCACCACGTCCACGCTGACAAGCTCCTTCAGGCGGTCGGCGAACAGCCTGCACTTCTCGGAGCGCGGACCCACCGTGCCGCTCATGTTGATGGGATTTCCGACTACGATGAGCTCCGCCTTGTTCTCCTTTGCCGCCTGAGCGGTCATTTCAAGGCACTTGTCGAAGTCCTTCATATTTATCGTGTACAGCGGCGAAGCGAGTATCTCGCCCTTGTCGCACATCGCAAGCCCGGTGCGGCTGTCGCCGTAGTCTACTGCCATTATCTTCATGTGTTATCTCCTTATAGAACTCATGCCCGGCAATACTACCGGGCACGGTGCTTTTTTAGATTTTAGTGATGTCGATAAGCTCGATATCGTTGACTGTCTTGTGCATTTCAAGGCAGTCGAGGAGCGCGTTCGCAGTGTCTATCGCCGTCAGGCAGGCGATGGAGCGCTCAACCGCCTTGCGGCGCATCTTGACGCTGTCGCGGGAGGGCTGTCTGCCGGTCTCGGAGGTGGAAATAACATACTGTATCTTTCCGCTCTCCAGAAGCTGGATAACGTCCGGATCTCCCTTGCCTATCCTGTAAGCGTGGCTCGCCGCGATCATGTTGCGGTTCAGCACGGAGGCAGTTCCGCTGGTCGCGTAGATCTTGAATCCCAGAGCCTCGAAGCGGCTTGCGATCTCGATTATCTCGTGCTTGTCGCCGTCCTTGACGGAGATCAGCACGCCGCCCTCGTGGTACAGCTTGTATCCAGCCGCGATAAGTCCCTTTAACAGAGCCTCGCTGAATGTCTTTGCGATACCAAGGCACTCGCCGGTGGACTTCATCTCAGGGCCGAGCTGGTTGTCCACGTCGTTCAGCTTTTCAAAGCTGAATACCGGGACCTTTACCGCGATGTAGTCGCCAACAGGGTACAGACCGCTCTTGTAGCCCATGTCCTTCAGCTTTGCGCCGAGGATTATCTTTGTCGCGATATCCACCATGTTCACGCCCGTTACCTTGCTGATATACGGAACGGTTCTGGAAGAACGCGGGTTTACCTCGATAACGAATACCTCATGGTCGTATACAACGTACTGGATATTCACCAGACCGATAACGTGGAGCGCCTTTGCCAGCTTCTCGGTGTAGTCGATGATAACGCGCTTGATGTGCTCGGAAAGGGTCTGCGCGGGATAGATGGAGATGGAGTCGCCGGAGTGGATTCCCGCGCGCTCGATGTGCTCCATGATACCCGGAATGAGGAAGTCCTCGCCGTCGCAGATAGCGTCGACCTCGACTTCGGTGCCCATCATGTACTTATCAATGAGCACGGGGTTCTCCAGCTTGTGGCTGGTGATGATGGTCATATACTCGGTAACGTCGCTGTCGCAGTGCGCGATTATCATGTTCTGACCGCCGAGAACGTAGGACGGACGGAGCAGTACCGGATAGCCCAGCTCGTTGGCCGCCTTGAGAGCCTCCTCGGTGGTGAACACGGTGCTTCCCTTCGGGCGCGGAATGTTGCACTTTTCAAGCAGCTCGTCGAACAGCTCCCTGTCCTCTGCCGCGTCAACGTCAGCTGCAGAGGTTCCCAGAATACGCACGCCGAGCTGTGTGAGGTGCTTTATCAGCTTGATGGCTGTCTGTCCGCCGAACTGTACTACAACGCCGTAGGGCTTCTCGGTGGCGATGAGCGCTTCAACGTCCTCCTTGGTGAGCGGGTCGAAGTACAGTCTGTCGCCGGTGTCGAAGTCGGTGGATACGGTCTCAGGGTTGTTGTTGCAGATGATAGCCTCGCAGCCCTCTTCTTTCAGCGTCCATACGCAGTGAACTGAGCAGTAGTCGAACTCGATGCCCTGACCTATTCTGATAGGGCCGGAGCCGAATACGATGACTTTCTTCTTGTCTGTCGGGTGCTGCTCGATGAACTCAGCCGCTTCATTCTCGCGGTCGAATGTGTTGTAGAAGTAAGGCGTGCTTGCGGAGAACTCAGCCGCGCAGGTATCGACCATCTTGTATACGGCAAGGCGGCGCTCCGGTATCTTCTGACCGGAAATGCGCTCGATGGTGCTGTCGAGGTAGCAGTACTTCTTCGCCATGTCGTACTTTTCCTGCGTGAGCTCGCCCTCTGCCAGCCACTTTTCAAGCTGTACGAGGTTGTTCAGCTTGCTGATGAACCACTTGTCTATCTTCGTGATATCGTGGATAACGTCAACGGTGATTCCGCGCTTCAGGGCCTCGAATACGCAGAAAGAGCGGTCAACGTCGATGTCCTCCAGCTTTTTGAGCACTTCCTCGTCGGTGAGCTTGGTAAAGTCCTCCTTGGTCATGGTGTCCATGCCGAGCTCGATGGAGCGCACTGCCTTCATCATGCCAGCCTCAAAGCTGGGAGCTATCGCCATTATCTCGCCGGTAGCCTTCATCTGGGTGCCGAGGGTCTTTTTCGCGTAAACGAACTTATCAAACGGCCACTTCGGGAACTTTACAACGAGGTAGTCCAGCGCCGGCTCGAAGCAGGCGTAGGTCTTGCCCGTTACCTGATTTACTATCTCGTCAAGAGTGTAGCCGACAGCTATTCTTGCGGCAACCTTTGCGATAGGATATCCGGTAGCCTTGGAAGCCAGTGCGGAGGAACGTGAAACTCTCGGGTTTACCTCAATAACGGCGTAGTCGAAGCTGTCCGGCTTTAATGCGAACTGGCAGTTGCAGCCGCCCTCTACCTTAAGCTCCTGAATGATGTTGATGGCGGCGGTACGCAGCATCTGGTATTCCTTATCCGCCAGGGTAACGCAGGGAGCCACAACGATGGAGTCGCCGGTGTGTACGCCGACCGGGTCGAAGTTCTCCATGGAGCAGACGGTGATAACGTTGCCCTTGCTGTCGCGCATTACCTCGAACTCTATCTCCTTCCAGCCGGAAATGCACTTCTCGACCAGAATCTGTGTGATAGGAGAAAGGCGCAGACCGTTAGTTGCTATCTCGTGGAGCTCCTCCGGGGTCTGTGCGATACCGCCGCCGGTGCCGCCCAGCGTGAACGCAGGTCTTACGATCACCGGGTAGTGGATAACCTCCGCGAAGTCCATAGCGTCCTCGACAGTTTCAACGACCTTGGACGGAATGCAGGGCTGACCTATCTTCTCCATGGTGTCCTTGAACGCCTGTCTGTCCTCTGCCTTGTGGATAGTCTCGGGGTTGGAGCCGAGCAGCTTTACGCCGTGCTCAGCGAGGAATCCGCACTCTGCGAGCTCCATGGAGAGCGTCAGACCGGTCTGACCGCCGAGGTTCGAGAGCACGCTGTCCGGCTTCTCTATCTCGATAACTCTCTTTACAACGTCAAGGGTCAGCGGCTCGATGTAGATCTTGTCCGCCATGTGCTTGTCCGTCATGATGGTAGCCGGGTTGGAGTTTATCAGAACTACCTCCAGACCCTCCTGCTTGAGCGCGCGGCACGCCTGTGTGCCCGCATAGTCGAACTCCGCAGCCTGTCCGATTACGATAGGACCGGAGCCTATAACCAGTACTTTCTTGATATCACTTCTTAACGGCATGACTTTTTACCCTCCATCAGCTCAATAAACTCGTCGAACAGGTACGCGGTGTCCTTGGGGCCGCCGCACGCCTCCGGGTGGAACTGCACCGTGAACGCAGGCGCATTGTGGTAGCGCACGCCCTCGCAGGTGCCGTCGTTTCCGTTAACATGGCTGACCTCGCCCGCCTCGGCAGGGACGCTGTCGCTTACGACCGCATAGCCGTGGTTCTGGGAGGTGATGAACGTTCTGTCAAGCGCAAGATCCTTTACCGGCTGGTTTCCGCCGCGGTGGCCGTACTTCAGCTTCTCGGTCTTTGCTCCGTTTGCAAGCGCGAGGAGCTGGTGTCCGAGGCATATTCCGAACGTGGGTATCTGCGCCGGGATAAGGTCGTGGAGGGTCTGGATAGCCTCCGTGTTGTCCGCAGGGTCGCCGGGGCCGTTGGAGAGCATTATTCCGTCAGGGTTCAGCGCCTTTATCTCGTCCGCTGTGGAGTTCCACGGCATTACGGTAACGTTGCAGCCGCGCTTTACCAGCTCCCTGCGGATATTGAACTTGTAGCCGTAATCCATCAGCACAACGTTGAACTTCGGGTTCTCTGCGGGGTAGTACTCCTTTGCCTTTACGCTGACCTTCGGAACCACCTTTCCGACATTATATGCGCGTATCTGCGCGAGAATTGCTTCCCTGTCGAAATCGCCGTGGACTATCGCGCCGTTCATTACGCCGCTCTCGCGGATTATCTTTGTGAGGTGGCGGGTGTCGATATCGTAGATACCCACGATGTTATACTTTTTCAGGTAGCTGTCAAGGTCGCCCTCGCAGCGGAAATTCGACGGATCCTCGCAGTGCTCTCTTACGATGTAGCCGCTGACAACGCTGCCGTTGGATTCGGGGTCAACGCTGTTCACGCCGTAGTTTCCTATCAGTGGGAATGTCTGGGTGACGATCTGACCGCAGTAGCTGGGGTCGGTGAGCGTCTCCTGATAGCCCACCATCGCCGTGGTGAAGACTATCTCGCCGACAACGGAGCCGTCCGCGCCGAAGGCTCTGCCCTCGAACTCGGTGCCGTCGGCAAGGATAAGCGTCGCTTTCTTTTTGTTCTCGAAAATCATTTCTTCTCCTCCATGTACTGGTTAATAACTGTATCACGGACTCCCTTAATTAATTCAGAATCAGGAATTCGGAATTTATATTTCTGTATTGTTTACTTGCTGATGGTGATTTTGCCTACTACGCCCATGATGTCGTCTCTCATGCGGATAGCCTCGCGGCGTGCCGCCTCTGCGTAGTCATGCTCGTCGCACTTTTCCTTCTGGTAAGCGCACATGATGCCTCTGGAGCTGTTGACGATACCGCCGAGGCCGTTCTTGTCGAATGCTCCCGCGATATCCTTTGCGCCTGCGCCCTGAGCGCCGTAGCCCGGGATAAGGAAGAATGTGCTCGGCAGAACGTCGCGGAGATATCTGAGCTGCTCGGGGTATGTAGCGCCGACTACCGCGCCCACTCCGGAATAGCCGTACACGCCCGGGAGCTCCTCGCCCCACTTCTCGCACATATGGCCCATGGTCTCGTAGATGGTCATGCCGTCTATCTTTCTGTCCTGGAGCTCGCCGGAGCTGGGGTTAGAGGTCTTTACCAGCACGAAAATGCCCTTGTCGTTCTCGCGGCAGGTGGCGATAAGCGGCTTTATGCCGTCGCTTCCGAGGTAGCCGTTTACTGTCAGCGCGTCCCCGAGGAACGGCTCGTAGGTCTGGCTGCCTACCTGTACCTTGCCGAGGTGCGCCGCCGCATAGGCTTCCATCGTGGTGCCGATGTCGTTGCGCTTGCCGTCTGTGATGACGTACATTCCCTTGCTGCGCGCGTACTCCTGAGTCTTGTACAGGGTCTTTACGCCGGCGGGGCCGTACATCTCATAATAAGCCGCCTGCGGCTTTACGGCGGGAACTATATCATATAGTGCGTCGATAAGCCCCTTGTTGAATTCCAGCAGAGCCTTCGCAGCGCCCTTGAGGGTCTCGCCGTACTTCTCAAAGCACTTCTCCTTGATGTACTCCGGAACATAAGCAAGCTTGGGGTCAAGTCCTGCAACGGTGGGGTTCTGGGTCTGTTCGATCTTCTCAATAAGTCTGTCTAATGACATTTTGTTCTTCCTTTCTGTACCGGCGTCAGTCAACGCCGTCTGTGTAAACTATCTTTCCGCCAAGTATCGTGTATTTTACCCTGCCTTTCAGGGTCATTCCCTTGAAGCAGGTATTTTTCGATTTTGAATGGAGCTTCGCCGGATCGACTACCCACTCCTCGTTGGGGGCGAAAATGCAAATATCCGCGATATCTCCGGGCTTCAGCGAGCCGCCGGGGATAGACAGTATCTTTCGCGGATTCACACACATCAGCGTTACTATCCTCTGGAGGGATATTTTCCCGGTGTGGTAGAGCGCGGTCAGCGTTGCCGCAAGGGAGGTCTCCAGACCTACTACGCCGTTGGGAGCCTTTTCGAAATCCGCCTTTTCCTCCGACGCATGGGGAGCGTGGTCGGTGATTATGCAGTCGATGGTGCCGTCTATTACGCCCTCGGTTATCGCCTGAACGTCAGCCGCAGTGCGCAGCGGAGGATTCATGCGGTAGTCCGCGTCGCGGCTTCTCAGCAGCTCGTCCGTCAGCATGAAATAATGCGGAGCCGTTTCGCAGGTGACCATCGTGCCGTAGCGCGCCGCAATGCGGATATTCTGCATACTCTGCGCGGTGGAAACGTGCGCGATGTGGATAGGCACCTCGAGGTCAGCCGCAATGGTCATCTCGCGCTGGGTGATTATATCCTCGCTGAGGCGGTGTATCCCCTTTACGCCGAGCTCCTTGGAAACCTCGCCGGCGTTCATTATGCCGCCGTTTACGATGTCGAGATCCTCGCAGTGGGAGATGACCTTCATTCCCGCGTAGTGAGCCTTGACCATTGCCTCCGCCATTATTCTGGCGTTCTTGACGGGTCTGCCGTCGTCGGAGACCGCAACGCAGCCCGCGTCGTGAAGCTCCTTGAAGTCGCAGAGCTCAACGCCCTCAAGCCCCTTGGTTATGCTTCCGACAGGGTAAACCCGGGTCTTTGCGTTCTTCGCCTTTTCGATGATGTAGCGGACGGTCTCCGCGCTGTCCACCGTCGGAATGGTGTTTGGCATACACGCGACTGCGGTCACTCCGCCGGCTGCCGCCGCGTTTCCTCCGGTGATGATATCCTCCTTGTGGGTCTGTCCGGGGTCGCGGAAATGAACGTGCATATCGCATATTCCCGGTATCACCGTAAACCCGGTGCAGTCTACCGTCTGGGCCTCCGGCGCGGAGATGTCCCCCCCCAGCTCCCGTATCTCTCCGTCATGGATAAGTATGTCAGCCTTTCCCTCGAATCCGCTGGCGCTGTCCACGACGTAGCCGTTTTTCAGTAAAAGATCCATTCTGCCCTCCTGTCAGCATATATAAGCCATTCCCGGCATTTCGTACTTTATTATTCCCCGGGACATCGGGTGTAGATAACGACCTTATCGCAGCCGTCAAGTTCTTTCACAAGCACCTTGACCGTTTCCTCATGGGAGGTCGGGAGGTTCTTTCCGATGTAATCCGCCCTTATCGGCAGCTCCCGGTGACCACGGTCTACCAGTGCCGCGAGCTGAATCAGCATGGGGCGTCCCCGGGACATTATCCCGTCTATGGCGGCTCTTGCGGTGCGCCCGGTGAAGATAACGTCGTCCACTATTATAACGCGCTTATCCGTGATGTCGAACGGTATCTCGCTGTTGTCCTCGGAACTTCCGCGCGGCTTGTCGTCCCGGAAAGGCGTGATATCCAGAAGCCCCACCGGTATATCCCTGCCCTCCAGCTCCGAGAGCTTCGCCGCTATGCGCTTTGCAAGCACCGCCCCGCGCGAAAAAAGCCCGATAAGACAAAGACCGTCAGTGCCCTTGTTCCGTTCGATTATCTCGAATGAAATACGGGTGACCGCCCTTGCTATCGAGCTTTCGTCCATTATTTCAGCCTTCAGCGTAAGACCCTTGACGGTACACATCTCAATCACGCCCTTTCCGCAGAAACAAAAAACCTGCCGCAGATACGGCAGGTGTAATGAAATCTGTGTACAACAAGCGCTGCCGCACGCAGGCGCAGCAC
>CALBGD010000416.1 GCA_937893735.1 uncultured Clostridia bacterium
TCGCCCTGCTGCGCGAGAAGCTCGTCGTGGTCGCCGGCTTCAACTACCCTGCCCCCGCTGATTACTACTATCTTATCGGCGTCGCGGATAGTTGACAGTCTGTGCGCGATTATCAGGCTGGTTCTGCCTTTCATAAGGGCGACCATCGCCTCCTGAATGTGCATTTCGGTTCGTGTGTCTATGCTCGACGTTGCTTCGTCAAGAATGAGTATCTTGGGGTCTGCAAGGACTGCCCTCGCAATGGAAATAAGCTGGCGCTGTCCCTGTGACAGATTGCTTCCGCCCTCGGTCAGCATGGTATTGTAACCCTCTGACAGCTTGGAGGCGAAATCGTCTACCCGCGCCACCTTTGCCGCTGCAACCACCTCTTCGTCCGTTGCGTCTATCCTGCCGTAGCGGATATTCTGCGCGATGGTATCCGAGAAGATGACCGTATCCTGCAATACTATGCCGATACTTCCGCGGAGCTTGCTCACCGGGATATTGCGGATATCCTGACCGTCAAGCGTTATCACGCCGCCGTCTATATCGTAGAATCGCGTCAGCAGATTCACTACCGTGGTCTTTCCGCTGCCGGTCGCGCCGACTATCGCTATCTTCTGGCCGCTCTTCACCCACAGGTCAAAGTTCTTGAGCACCTGTTCGCCCTTAACGTAGGAAAAGTCGATATCCTTGAAGTTGATGTCGCCCTTTACGTTCTCAATTTCGAACGGCTCATTGCCGCCGACGTCCTCGGGCTCGCTGTCCATTACCTCGAACACGCGCTCCGCGCCTGCAAGCGCAGACTGTATCTGCGCGTACTGGTTCGCAATTTCATTTATCGGGCGGGTGAACTGCTTTGAATAGGTTATAAACGCCTGAATGGTGCCTATTGAGATATAGAACATATCGGTCTCCGGACGGGAAGCCATCAGGGCTCCTGCTACTGCAATAAGCAGGAATCCGAAATTGCCGATGGTGTTCATGCAAGGTCCCATAACTCCGCCGAGTATCTGCGCCTTGACTCCCACTGTTTTCAGCTCGTCGCTGGTACGGTCGAAATCGCTGCAAATCTTTCCCTCGTGCGTGAAAGCCTTGACGGTCTTGCAGCCGCTTACGGCTTCTTCGATCTGTCCGTTAAGCTGACCGAGCTTCGCCTGCTGGAGTGGGAAGTACTTGCGCATGAACTTTGACAGGAACTTCGTCACCAGTAGCGTCAGCACGATAGTCACCATGCTGATGAGCGTCATCAGCCATGAGTGAATCAGCATCATCACGAAACAGCCGACCAGCATTACAACGCCGGAAATCAGCGATCCGAGAGACTGCGAAACGGAGTTCGAAACATTCTCGACATCGTTAGTCATGCGGCTGAGAATGTCGCCGTGCTTATGGGTGTCCATGTACTTTATGGGAAGTCTGGAAATGCGCGCGAAAAGGTCCTTACGCATAACCTTAACCGTGTACTGCGAAAGCATTGCGGCAAAAAGGTTCTGGAAATAGGTGAACACAGCGGAGCACAGATATACCGCCGCCATCACACCCAGCCACATAACAAGGGCGCTTCCGTCAAGCTGAGCGATAGCGTCTATCGCATTCGCCTGAATCGACGGTGCGACTACATTCAGCAGCGTTGCAAGGAGCATTACAGCAAGCATTGCAATCAGTATTCCACGGTTTTTGCCTATGTAGGAAAGTATCCTGCCGAGGGTCGCTTTGAGGTTCTTCGGCTTTTCACCCGGCATCATTCCGGGAGGTCCGCCGTGTCTTGGTCCGGGACCTCCTCCCGGTCTGAGATTAACTGCGGGAGCTTTGTTTTCAGCCAACCTGCTCAGCCCCCTCTCTCATCTGGGAGTTGTAGATGTCGCGGTATACGTCGCAGCTCTTCATCAGGTGCGCGTGGTCGTCAAATGCCACTACCCTGCCGTTATCGATGACCGCTATCTTGTCCGCGCGCATTACGCTGGCAACGCGCTGTGCTATCATTATTACAGTCGTGCCCTTTAACTGCTCGCGGAGCGCCGCCTGAAGCTTTGCGTCCGTTGCAAGGTCAAGCGCCGACATACTGTCGTCAAATATGAGTATCTCAGGCTTCTTGACTATCGCGCGGGCTATTGAGAGTCTCTGCTTCTGACCGCCGGAAAGGGAGCTTCCCTTTTCGGTTATCATATCCTTGTAACCGTCCGTGAAGCCGCTGATGAACTCGTCCGCCTGCGCTATCTCTGCGGCGCGGCGGACTTCCTCATCGGAAGCCTGCGGGTCGCCCCAGCGGATATTGTCCTCGATGGTCTCGGAGAAAAGCTCGCTCTTCTGGAGAACGAAGCCTATTTTTTTGCGGAGGTCGTCCAGCTTATAATCCTTGACGTTTACACCGTCTACC
>CALBGD010000417.1 GCA_937893735.1 uncultured Clostridia bacterium
TCCTCGAACTGCGCGGCATAGGGATCATCAACGCACGTCAGCTCTTCGGCGTCGGCGCGGTAAAGCTCAACGAAAAGATAGACATGGTTGTGGAGCTCGAGCTCTGGAACCCCGAAAAGACCTACGACAGAATGGGTGTGGATACTCACTATATGACCATTCTCGGCGTTAAGGTGCCGCTGCTCACCATTCCGGTCAAGCCCGGACGTAACCTCGCGGTTATCCTCGAGGTTGCCGCTATGAACAACCGTATGAAGAAGATGGGCTACAACGCGGCAAAGGATCTGCTCCACCAGCTCGGAATCGACTCCGACAGCGAGGAGATAATGTCGGACCTCAATATTTAATTCGGAATTCGGAATTCAGAATTCGGAATTTTTGAGCACCGCTGTCGCGGCGGTATTTCGATTGTATCAATTTTAAATCTGAATTCCGAATTTTATTCCGCATATCAAATAAAAATAAGAAGAAAGGTATAAATTGAGATGATGTACAATATCGGTATCGACCTTGGCGGAACCAATATCAAGGTAGGTCTGGTCGATGAAAATTACAATATAGTTGCAAAGGCTACCTGCAAGACCGACCTCCCGCGCCCGGCGGAGGAAATCGCGGATTCCATCGCGGAGACCGTCTGGAAGGCTCTCAACGAGGCTAAGGTAACCATCGACGAGCTTAACAGCATAGGAATCGGCACCCCCGGAACCGCGAACCGCGGCACCGGCGTGGTTCTGTACTCCTGCAACCTCGGCTTCAGGAACACCGACCTGCGCTCCCTTATCGGCGCAAGGCTCGGAAAGGCTGTCTATGTCGAGAATGACGCTAATGCGGCGGCATTCGGCGAGGTCCTCGCGGGCGCAGGAAAGGGCTACAAGGACGTTGTCGTAGTCACCCTCGGCACTGGGGTCGGCGGCGGAATCATCATCGACGGCAAGATCTACACAGGATTCAACTACTGCGGCGCAGAGCTCGGTCACACCGTTATCCAGTACGGCGGCAGACCCTGCAACTGCGGCAGAAAGGGCTGCTTTGAGGCTTACTCCTCCGCGACTGCGCTCATCAACATGACCAAGGAAGCGATGGAGGCCGACAAATCCAGCAAGATGTGGGAGCTGTGCTCCGGCGACATCAATAACGTTGACGGAAAGACCGCATTCGACGGCTGGCGCGCAGGCGACAAGAGCGCTTCCGGCGTTGTGGATATGTACATCAATTATCTCGGCTGTGGACTCACCAACATCGTGAATACATTCCAGCCGGAGATGCTGCTCATCGGCGGCGGAATATGCAAGGAGGGCGAGAACCTCACAAAGCCGCTGGAGGAATTCATCGCCCGCGAGAGCTACTGCATAGACCCGAAGCAGTCCACAAAGCTCGGCATTGCTCAGCTCGGCAATGACGCCGGGATCATCGGCGCGGCATTCCTGTACACACTGGCTGATTAAGGAGAAGCTATGTTTTTTCTTTCACAGAACGGCGAGACCCTTGTTGAGAGCTCGCACCTTTATATAAAGGACAGCGGGATATTCGCTGTTATATCCGGCGGGGACGACATTCTGCTTGCCAAGTATTACGACGGCGAGACTGCAAGGGACGTGCTCCGTCAGGTGAGCGACGCCATTGCTGACAGCGAGGAAGTATTCAGCTTTGAGTAATATCCGCATATTTTCAGCATAAAATTTAAGGCAGCGCCGCGGTTACGGCGCTGCCATCAATAACTTTACCGGAGGTCCCGTTTTGTATCTGTCCAGAATAGAAGCCGTCTGCCGGGAGCGCGGCATTTTCTGCGAGGAAAATCATGTCCTCGCGCCCAACACCTCAATGAAGATAGGCGGTCCCTGCGACCTGTTCGTTAAGGTCACGGACGAATCTCAGCTTTGCGAGGTGCTTGGTCTGTGCCGCAGCGAAAAAGTCCCGTATTTCATACTTGGCAGGGGAAGCAACCTGCTGGTGAGCTCCGGCGGATTCCGCGGGTGCGTGATCGCGCTGTCCTCAGAAAACGCAAGGGTGGAGGTCAGCGGGAATGTGATCACCGCA
>CALBGD010000418.1 GCA_937893735.1 uncultured Clostridia bacterium
CGCATAGCACCGTCCGTGCTGAACGGTTTTTTCGACCTCCTCGTAAGCCGGGAATTTCAGCACCTCAGACGGCGAGAACCGCGCGTTCCTGCCGTGACTTGCCGCGATGTAGCTGATGAGCTCCCGCGCCGTGTAACCGTCAGGAGCTTTCGCTATCGTGATATCCTCGCACACAAAATCCGTCGTGAATCCTGCCCGGGCGCAGAGATAGTTCAACACCGCCTGCATTTTGCACGGGAATGTCGGAGCAGTTGCCCGGCTGGTGTCTATCCAGCGGACACGCTTGTCGAGCCGCGCCATCATATCATATGCGGTCACTGCGGTAACGCCGTTCTTTGTGACGGATTCCTCAACGTAATACGTCCCGAGCTTCACCCAGTCAAGGACAGGGGCGGTGCACCGGCAGTACACCTCTATCTTCTTGCCCTTGCCGCCGAACAGCGTGGTGGCCTTTGTCTGGAGCGTGAGCTTGTCCGACATGCACGCGCCTATCTGGAGCTGGTCGGAGCAGCTCCGCAGGATATCAACGCTGATGATATCCCCGAGCCACAGCGCGTCCCCCTCTGCGGAATTGCCGTACACCTTGACGTACACTCCGAACTGCCGTCCGGAGCCCTGCACCTGCGCCAGATAATCATTTGTTACATTCCGCATATCACATCTCCTCAAAAACCAGCGAGATATCGCTGCACATCACGTCATCGCCATCGGCATAAAGCACCGGGGTCGGAATATCTCCGCTCAGGTGCACCGAATACACGCTGCTGTCAACGCTGACATTGAACGTTATCGGCTTTATGACCGCTTTTATCTCCTCCCACTTCACACGGGGAATCAGCGGGAACTGCACCGAAATGCGCTTCTTGCAAAGCTCGGAGATACGGTCTACCACCAGCGAGCCGTTCAGGGTCTGGTTGACCGACTGGCTCCGGAACGTATCCGAAATATCCGGCGGCAGGATCAGCTTGCTGACGTCGATATCGCCTATTTTAAGTACCATAGCACCTCCTAGAAATTGAACGGCGATTTGCCGGAGCGCTTCGCCATAATGTTGCAGTCGCGGACGCACGCTTTGCCTATCGTCAGGTCGTCGGCGGTAAGCTCGATGGTCATATCGCCGAACGCGCTCTCAAAACCCTCTACTTTGCGCTGGAGCTTGGTTATCGCATTTATCACGTCCGCGAGGTCGGTCTCCTTTGAAGCGGAAGCGCTTTCAGCCGCCCCGGATATCGCGCCGGTCAGGGCGTTTATCTGGTGCGCAGACGTGGCCTTTCCGAGCACGTCCCTGCCGATGAGGGATTTCAGCGCGGCGGTCTGGTCATTGTCCCACATGGTCGGGACGTAGCTTGTAATGCTGATGAAATTCCCCTTGCTGCCCGCCGCGCTGCTTGTGCCGGTCTTGCCGCCAGCCGTTTCCGCTGTGGGAGTATAGGGCTTGTATGTATATCCGCCGCTTACTGCCGCTGGGCTGCTTTTTGCGGCAGCGGAAGCAGCCTTTTTCCCGGAATTGTACGCGGCGGCGTATTCGGAATTCCGCCAGCTTCCGGCGGTGCCGCCGCTGTCAATGTGGAATGTCTTTACGGGCTCCGGGAGGTCCTTGCCGTCATAATACTGCTGTGCTACTTCATCGAGATTCCAGTCTGCCGATACCTTATCGTAGTAATAAACCTTTTCTGAACTGTCGAGCACCTGAGCCTTTGCTTTCTTAACGGCTTCGTCAACGCTTGCGCCACCGTATATCGCCGCCTTTATCGCATCATTCAGGTCGTCGCGCATCGTACTGTATTTCCGTCCGAGCTCCTGAAGCTCGATCTCGTCGCCGTGGGTGGCTTCGTACAGCTTAGAGCCTATGCTCATGAAGAAATCGTTGAACTTGTCGTACCACTCCGCGATATGCGTTCCGAATATCTCGTCGATATGCTCGCAGACGTTCCGGACGGTGCTTTCGAAGCCCTCGCCCCAGGTCTCTGCCGCGCCGATAAAGTCCCCAGAAAGGAACTGCGCGACCCCCTCCAGAGCAGGAAGAAGCGTGTCCCCGAGCAGCTCTGATACAATTTTCAGCGCTCGTCCGAATACCTCGGTCAGTATTGAAGAACTGTCGTTCAGCCCGTCCGAGATATTCGAAAGCTGCTGCCTGATAGG
>CALBGD010000419.1 GCA_937893735.1 uncultured Clostridia bacterium
CTGAACAAGTTCAGTAAAAAGTGTCTCGGGAGTAGTCAGCACGATATCTATATCACCGTTTTTCATCTTCTCAATGATACTGACCTTTTCATCGTTTGTCTTAGTGCTGTTAAGGACATCGCATTTAAGGTTTGCCTTTTCTGCGGATTCAATCTGATTTTTCATCAATGAAAGCAAAGGGCTGATTATCAGTGTGATGCCATTCACCTCGTCCCGCAGAAGCTTCGTACAAACAAAATACACCATACTCTTTCCCCAGCCTGTGCGCTGAACTACGAGCGTCCTTTTGTTTGTCAGGGTAGCCTCTATCGCCTCATACTGCCCCTCCCGAAAGTTTTTTCCGTTTCCGATAAATTCACATAACGCCCTTTCTGCTTTTTCCCTTATATTCGTCATGCTAAATTCCTTTTTAATCTCTATTGCAAATTGGAACAGTTTCTGCTCCATTAATTATAACATTTTTTTATTATATTTGCAAGAGTTTCTACCGCCCGGTAAGGAATCAGGCTTCGGTATTTTCCGGGCTTGTACGCTGCGCAAACTGCGGTTCCATAATGCGTCCACGGATAAACAGCAACGCACGTCGTGAAGCTGACGGTTCACAGACTTTCTACTATATGTGCGAATTAAAGGAACGTTCCCGTTTAAAAAACTGTCAGATGTGCAACGTCAACGGAAATGTACTTGACAAGCTTCTCTGCGATGAGATAATAAATTTCAACAAGACGAGTTCAAATGTTGAAAAAAGGCTGTATCACCCCTGCTCAAACCGCTTCCGCAGCTTCTCCAGCGCCTTTTTCTCTATCCGCGAGATATAGCTCCGCGAGATTTTGAGCTGCTTTGCTATCTCACGCTGGGTCATCGCTTCGCAGACATATCCCCTGCCGTCACGTATCCCATAGCGCTTGCAGATTATCTCCTTTTCGCGGTCGTCAAGCTCTTCCTCAATGTACCTGTACAGCTTCTGCGAATTTATCCTGAGCTCTGTTTCCTCCTCGATGTTCACATTGCTTGCCAGTATATCCGCTATCGTCAGCGTATTCCCCTCGCTGTCCGTTTCAAGAGGCTCGTTTATGTAGACCTCGCTCTGCTGGCGCTTTATCTTCCGGAAGTGCATTTTTATCTGATTATCTATACACCTTGAAGCATAGGTAGAAAACCTGCTCCCCTTGCTGTAATCAAACGTTTCAGCGGCGCGTATAAGCCCGATCGTGCCTATCGAAATAAGGTCGTCAGTATCCTGCTGCCCGCCGCGGGAATTATCCGGATAATTCTTATTTACGATGTACGCTACCAGACGCAGATTATGCTCTATGAGCTTATTGCGCGCCTCCCTGTCGCCGGCGGCGGCTTTTTCGATGCACTCTTCCTCTTCCTTAGGCGAAAGCTGCTTCGGGAATGAACTGCGAGGGTCAAGATGAAGTCCTATGAACAACAGATTCTGCAAAGCGAATTCCAACAGCGTAAGCATAAACAGCACCTCCGTAAATTACCTAGGGCAACACCGCATAATTATTGTCGTGCGATTGCGCAGTCAGATTTTTCGTCAGATTGTACAACGAGGACGACGCAAGGCTGCCGCCTTGCTAGGACGAATTGTGCAATCTGGCGGAAAATATGCAAGCAAGCGTACGGCAAAGATGTTAGGCGGTAATTGTGCGATGTTGCCCTAGATAAATTCTATTTACCCCGGCTTGTATTATATTCACACCGAGGGTTGATTTTATTTCAGTTATATGGTATCATTATTATATGACGGAGGTAAAAATGGAACACACTAAGCTTTATCACAAAAACTCTCCCATGCCGCGCGAGAAATTCTCGCAGCTATACAAAATCATGGAATACTCTTTCCCGCCGAATGAGCGCGGAAGCGAGAGCCTGCACTACTCTGAGCTGTCGCGCCCGGAATTCCGCTGCCTTTGCTACGAACCTGACAATATCCCGCTTGCATTTCTGAATTACTACGAGTTCCCCGAAACCGAAACAATATTTGTCGAGCACTTTGCAGTTTCAGAGGAACTCCGGGGACGCGGCACCGGCTCAGCGATTATGGAGCACCTGAAACTCACGACATCTCCATTTATCATAGTGCTTGAAGTCGAGCCGCCGGACGGTCCCACCGAGCGCAGGCGAATTGATTTTTACAAGCGGCTGGGATTCCATATGAACGACGGCGAATATTTTCAGCCGGAATTTTACGGAAAATCCCCGGCTATCCCGCTGAAGCTGATGACCACGCGTGAACTCGGCGAAAGAGAATTTTCGGAGCTTGCCCGGTTTATACACAAGCGCGTTTACAGAAAATAAAACCGGAAAAACATACCGCTGTACATAAAAAATAATCCCGGCAGTTCTGCAAAGAATAATGCCGGGTGATTTATTTGAAACGTTTTTTTGAGGGAGTGCTCTGCGGACTGCTCAACGGATTTTTCGGGAGCGGCGGCGGGGTCGCGGCAGTCCCTATCCTTGAACATGAGCTTCGGAAAAGCTCCGCTGAAATTCCGCCGGAGGAACTTACACGCCGCGCCCACGCGAATTCCGTTGCCGTGATTTTCGCGCTGAGCCTTACGGCGGCTGCAGCGTACTTTTTCAGCGGCTCGATAGATTTTTCGGCGGCTTGGCGATATATTCCCGCCGGCGCGGCCGGAGCACTCGCGGGATCTCTGTTTCTGAGGAAAATACGCGCGGCGTGGCTCCAGAAGCTGTTCGGAGCGCTTATCTGCGCCGCGGCAGTGAGGACCATGCTGACATGATGGGAATTATCGTCGGAGCACTGTCCGGAATAATAGCTTCTATGGGGCTTGGCGGCGGCTTTGTCCTGCTTATCTGGCTGACGCTTTTTCAGGACGTGCCACAGCGTACTGCACAGGGAATAAACCTGCTGTTTTTTCTGCCCATTGCACTCATCTCGATAATACTGCACAGCCGCGCAAAGCTCATAGACAAGAGGCTGGTCATGAGCCTTATCCCCGGCGGTATCATCGGAGCGGTTCTGGGCACCATCGGCTCTCAGGCGCTCGGAAATGAGCTTCTGCGTAAACTGTATGCCGTATTTCTGCTTGCATTCGGGCTGCGGGAGCTTTTCAGGAAGGCACCTTCAAAAAAAACAAACACGGATACAAAAAATCCCCGCTCGCAATGAACGGGGATTTTTTTTACGATATTAGGGAAATATCAGCCCTCGGCTGTTTCAGCGGGGAAAGCGATATCTGACGCTTCAGCATTTGCGATGATGTCATACGCGGATTCAACCTCGGCGGAGGTCATTCCAATGCTGTCATAGATGGTGTAATAGCCAGATTCAGCGCCGAACCATGCGGAATATACTGTGTCGCCAAAAACCTTGGCTGTCAGCTCGACTCCGTTGGAAAGGGTGAGGGTGGTCTCATCATATCCGCTGATGCCGCTTGCGTCGCCCTCTGAGCTGGACTTTACAAGGGATATCATTTCGTTGGAGTCGTTCTCCTTCGGGAAATCTACCCTGATAATTCCCGGCTGCGCATAGATGACAAAGTTGGATAATACCGGCTCAAAAGTGATGCCGGATAAAGCAGCCGCAGCCTCAAATGTGTCGCACGGGATCCATGCCGCTTCGCTTACAGCCTTGCTCTCAGCGTTAACAATGGCGTTGTATGCGCCCTCTGCCTGCTCAGCGGTCATGCCCTCTGCGCGGAAAATCGTGAAGCTGCCGGACTCTGCGCTGAACCATGCGCTGTAAATCACATCGCCGTCTGCCTTTGCGCTGAGCTCAGCGCCGTTGGAAAGTGTGACGGTGGTTTCAGCGGCAGTCGTATCAAGACCGCTCATGTCGCCATTATCGCCGCTTGTCTTGATAATGGAGATATCAACTGATCCGTTTTCGTCGGAATAAACGGGATATGTTACCTTGATGGCGCCGGGCTTCGCGCTTACCCAGTAATTTGAAAATTCCGGCTTGAAGCTGACGCCGGATACCTCCGCACCGCGGTCGAGGTCATCGCCGCAGTCGGTCCACTCGTCTGACGCAGAGGTTTCACTCTCCGAAGCGGGAGCGCTCTCCTGTGTTGCCGGAGCAGAGGTCTCAGCACCTGCGGAAACTGTGCTTGACGCACTGCTGTCAGCCGAAGCGCTCTCGCTGCTGGTATTTCCGGAGCAGGCGGTTGCCGCTGCGATCCCTGCGCAGAGAAGTGCGCTGAGTATTATTTTTGTAAGATTCTTTTTCATATCTGTCTGCCTTTCGTTTTTATGGTATGGATTTTGTCCGTGATTGAATTATACTACTTTTCTATTGAAAAAGGAAGTGGACAAAACATGACAAATTGATTAATAGAACACTAATTATTGTATTCCGTTGATTTATTCAAATATTTGTTAAATTTTTATCAGATTTTTATAAAAAATGATATATCACCTGTGATATATGCTGAGGGTAAAAAAAACATAAATTTAATAAATGTGAATTTTAATTTCAATGCCTAATCTATTTTTGAAGTCAAAATACAACATATAGTGGTTTGGTATAATTTGCATAACTGTACATACTAAAAAAGAATGATTAATTTTTTATCAAAATCAGAAATTACTCTTGACTTTATAACGTGTATATGTTATAATGTTGACAGGTTGGAAGACCAACATAGGGCGTACATCAGTGTCGGTTCCAAAAAAGTGGAATAAACCTGAAAAAACTAGCGGTAGTTTTCCTGCGTTAGTCCATGCTGACCACAATTGTACCCGCAAAATTTATGGAGGTATTTAGAAAGATGGCAAATAACTTCGAACAATGGAAAGGCTTTAAAGGCGACATCTGGCGTGAAGAGATCAACACACGCGACTTCATTCAGAACAACTACACACCTTACGACGGAGACGAGTCCTTCCTCGCAGGTCCTGCAGATTCTACAAACAAGCTCTGGGGCAAGGTTCAGCAGCTCCAGAAGGAAGAGCGCGCTAAGGGCGGCGTTCTTGATATGGATACACATATCGTTTCCGGTATCACTTCCCACGAGCCCGGCTACATTGATCCTGAGCTGAAGGATCTTGAGAAGATCGTTGGTCTCCAGACCGA
>CALBGD010000420.1 GCA_937893735.1 uncultured Clostridia bacterium
CCGCCAGCAGGAAAAAGACCTGAAAGATTATCAGGTATCTGTCCTCAAAAACCGGCTCACCGTATGTGCTGTCAACGAGAAAATACAGCACGAAATTCACAAAGCACATCGAGGCGATGAACACGTTTTTTCCGGTGATGGGTATTTTTTTCTTTGCGGTCATGACGATAATGTGTATCAATAGCCCGATGAAAACCACGAATAGCAGCATTCTTGTGAGATAGGCGAAGCTGTCGTATGATACGGCGCTGACCGGCTGCCTGCTTGGAAGTATCCCGATGAGCTTTCCCCAGCCGAGGAATGTGTTGACGATATTGTCCGCAAATTCCGGCAGCGTGATGAGCTCCATTGAGCCAGTCTTTGAGCTCTGAGCGCCGAAATTCCTGCCAATGAATGTTCCGGCCGCGATGACCGCTGAGTGCAGGAATATCCACATCGGCATACGCCAGCGAAGTTCAGAACGCCGCCATATCAGCAGAACAGCGGTGCACAGCAGGCAGGGAGTTATAAGGTAGATCATTATGGCGATCTCCGAGCTCATTGAAAAGAAGCATAGGAGAATGACCGAAAACGCCTGTAAAATTATGCGAACCGCTGGTTTGAGGGTTCTTTTAATGCAGTCTAGATATACTGAGGCACAGATAAGTATAGTTGTGACTGTTGTTAGGTAAAACGCCCCGGAGAAGAACATACAGGAGTAGTAGTCCAGCGGGTTCCCGAGGCTGTATTCAGCCGTGACATACGGCGTGAAGGCAAGCACGCATATCGTCAGCGACACCAGCCTGGAAAATCCAAGCTGCCTGCAAAGGCACAGCAGTGCGGCAAGTAGTGCCGCGGAGAATAGAATATTAGTTATACCCTGTGAGAAGCAGATATTGCCGGTCAGGCCGTAAAAGCAGGCAGTCAGTATTCCCGCCGCCCCGACTATGCCCGTATCTGTTGAAGGGTGGTAGTTCTTTATAAAGATGGTTTTCTGTTCCCATGCAGCTACTTCACGCAGCATCGTATCTGAGGCATCATAGCCCATATGTGTGCCTATCTGGGTGAGGTTCATGTACGCAGAGTAAAGAAACTGGAAACAAAGGATAACAAGCGCACATATCTCCAGTGCTTTCAGGAACCTGTCAGACCTGAAATAGCCGCTTATTTCCCCTGAGAATTTTTTGTCAGCAGTCATATTAATCTCCAACCGTCAGTAAAATCTGGATACCTCGTAGGTCTGTATTCCGTGCCGGACGCACTCGTCCAGCCAGAGCGTCACATACCGTGTGCTCGCCGAGTACTCTGCGGGGGCAAAGCGGGCGCTGTACCGGTGGAATTCCTCGCTGATCTCCCCGGTTTCGAGGTAGGTGTGAAGCGCCCCGGAGAGGTTCTCGCGGTACTGTTCCGCCGCGCCGAGGAACTGTGATGTATTCACCGCCAGCCATGCCGTCACAGCTAGCGCTGCTGCGGCTTTCGGAATGCGGCTGTGTCTGCGGAGCACTCCGCGCAGTCTGCCGATGGGCTCCAGAATATGCGCGGTATCCTGTTCGGAGCTCCTGCGGGCTAAGGTGAGCAGCAGGTACAAAGCCGCGCCTATCGCTAGGGATATGACCAATGCCAGGAATCTGTCCAGCGCGAGCACCCCGAGGAGCTCCACACCGAAGAACACTGCCGAGGCGGTCACAGATACCGCGAGGATATCAGTGTTAGTATCGTCCGCGGCGGGCAAGTCTGCAAGCTGAGATACCGCCTGCCATAGAGCCGCCGTCATCATCACGACAGGGAAGAACAGCGGCCGTGCAATGAACGATCCGATGAACACC
>CALBGD010000421.1 GCA_937893735.1 uncultured Clostridia bacterium
TTCTAATATCATTCCCATATAGCTTGCTCTATATATCATCCCCACTTTACTTTCAGAGCCAGACAGGGAAAAATCATATTTTGCAGTTTCATAATTCATCTATCCTTTCCCCGAATCTTTCCCCCTTAGTGTGAAGTCCGATCCGTTTTTCGTTGTTTTCATTATAGCACTTATGTAATCGTTTGTAAAGTAGTTTTTATCAAATTTAAATAGTCTGTTGGAATTTTCAGAGCATTTTTTGTGCATTTTCACAAAACGGACATAAAATAAATGGGAGAGCATATACCCTCCCATTACACAAATTCAGACAGTTTATCAGCCCTTGAACTTGACCATATCCCTGCGGCGTATCTCTGCGCGCATTATTTTTCCGCTGACGGTCTTGGGGAGCTCCCTGACGAACTCGATCGCTCTCGGGTACTTGTAGGGCGCGGTGTTGCGCTTTACGAAGTCCTTCAGCTCCTCGGCGAGCTCGTCAGAGGCTGTGTAGTTCTTTGTCAGCACGACTGTCGCCTTTACAAGCTGACCTCTTATCGGGTCGGGAACTCCGGTGACTGCGCACTCCAGCACAGCCGGGTGCATCATCAGCACGCTCTCTACCTCGAACGGGCCAACGCGGTAGCCGCTGGACTTGATGACGTCATCATTGCGGCTGACGTACCAGTAATAGCCGTCCTCATCGCGGTACGCGGTATCTCCGGTGTGGTACATTCCGTCGTGCCATGCCTCGTCCGTCAGCTCCTTGCTGTTGTAGTAGCCGCGGAAAAGTCCCGGCGTATGGCAGTATTCTCCGCGCACGACTATCTCTCCTACCTCGCCGGCAGGCACGGAATTCCCGTCAGCGTCCACAAGGTCAACGTCATACAGCGGCGAGGGCTTGCCCATGCTTCCGGGCTTGGGCTCCATGCCGGTGATGTTCGCAAGGATAGCGGTGGATTCGGTCTGACCGAAGCCCTCCATAAGCTTGATTCCGGTGTACTCATACCATCTGTTGAACACCTCGGGATTCAGCGCCTCGCCCGCAATGGTGCAGTATTTCAGGCTGGAGAGGTCGTACTTGCCGATGCCCTCCTTGATAAAGAATCTGAACATGGTAGGAGGAGCACAGAATGTGGTTATCTTGTACTTCTCCATTATCTTCAGCATATTTTCCGGAATGAACTTGTCAAAGTCATAGACGAAAACACAGGTTCCCATCGCCATCTGACCGTACAGCTTGCCCCATGCCGCCTTTGCCCAGCCGGTATCACTGATGGTGAGGTGTATTCCGTTCGGGTCAACGTTCTGCCAGTGCTTCGCGGTCTGGATATGCGCAAGACCGTAGGCATGGTCGTGCACCACCATCTTCGGGTATCCGGTCGTGCCGGAGGTGAAGTACATCAGGTGAAGCTCGTCCGCCTTTGTCGGGATACGCTCCATGGTGTCAGGGTACTGCTCTATCTCCATGTCGAACTGATGCCAGCCCTCGTGGGTTCCGTTAACTATCGCCTTTACACGCAGCCGTCTGTCGCCGAGAAGCTCGTCTGCCTCGTCGATGTAATGCGCGACCTCGGCGTGAGCAGTCGCGATGACTGCGGAAACGTCCGCCGCCATAAAGCGGTACTCGAAGTCCTTCACTGTGAGCATATGGGTTGCCGGAATTGCTATCGCGCCTATCTTCATCAGTCCGAGGATAGCGTACCAGTACTGGTAGTTGCGCTTGAGCACCAGCATTACCTTGTCGCCTTTCCTGATTCCCCACGCGCGGTACATATTAGCCGCCTGGGTGGAAAGGCGCGAAAGTTCGCCGTAGGTCAGCAGCTTCTCGTTGCCCTGGAGGTCCACCCACATGAGCGCGCGGCGGTCGGGCTCCATTTCGCCGTATTTGTCGATAATGTCATAAGCATAGTTGAAGTTGTCCGGGTACTTTATTCCGAACTTTTTCAGCATTCCGTTTTCGTCATATTCTTCAGTGACGAAATTGAGGTGATAAGATGGAACGTCCATGTGCTGTCCTTTCCTGATGTACTTTCCGGCATGGAATATACTGGATTATAAAGCTATATTGTGCAGGCCTGCACAGAAAATACATTATGTCTGTATATAACATGACCGCCCCGTGTGATTCACAGCGGGAACGGCCGGTTCTATAAAGTGAGGGACTCCATCGGTAAGCCGAGTTCTGTCGCGTATGACCATCTATCTAGGCACAGCGTTGCCGCTGTGCTCAAGCCACCTTAAACGGGGCGCGCCGAGCAGACGCGTAACTCCCCGCACCAATCGGTGTTGCATCGGATAGGGTTTACATGGCAGCGGCATCTCTGCCGCCCCGGTGAGCTCTTACCTCGCCTTTCCACCCTTACAGCTTTCGCTGCGGTATATCTCTGTTGCACTAGCCCTAAGGTCGCCCTCGGCTGACGTTATCAGCTACCCTGCTCTGTGATGCTCGGACTTTCCTCATGGCTGTTTCCAGCCCCGCGGTCATATAATGAAGTCCCGTGAACTGACTAGCAGTCACATAGATATTATACCATAATCAGGCTCAAAAATCAAGCGGTATTCCACAAAAAACAGCGGTGCGCAAAAATTCCTGCCATAAGCAAAAAATCTGTTGTCAGAAGCCGCAATATGTGTTATAATGGAAATAATAATAACCCCCGCCGGGGGACGAAAGGAATCACAGCCATGACAGCATTTACATCAGCCGATATACTCCTCCCGAAGCTTGCAGCAGACGGAATGAGCAAGTGGTCCGTAGTAGCCTGCGACCAGTACACCAGCGAGCCTGAATACTGGGCAAAGACCGCCGAGATAGCAGCCGGAGCGCCCTCCACGCTGAACCTCATCTTCCCGGAGGTATACCTCGAGCAGCCGGACGCGGACGCACGCATAAAGAACATCAACAGCACCATGCAGAAGTACCTTGACGATGGTCTGTTCAAGGAATTCATCTCCTCCCTGATACTCACCCGCCGCACACAGGCGGACGGAAAGGTGCGCACAGGTCTTGTGGGCGCCATCGACCTCGAGCAGTACGACTACACCAAGGGAAGCAAGTCCCAGGTGCGCGCAACGGAAGCCACCGTTGCCTCCCGTATCCCGCCGCGTGTGAAGATACGCCGCGACGCCGCGCTGGAGCTCCCGCACATCATGATACTCATTGACGACGTGAAGCGCACGGTCATCGAGCCGCTGGAGGCCAAGCGCGATTCCCTCACCAAGCTGTACGACTTCGACCTCATGCAGAACGGCGGACACCTCGAGGGCTGGCTGGTGGACGGTGAGCACGCGGAGGAGGTTTTCGCCGCGCTGGACAAGCTCGCCGACAAAGAGGACTTTAACCGCCGCTACGGTCTTACAGGCGAGGAAGTGCTTCTCTACGCGATGGGCGACGGCAACCACTCCCTCGCCACCGCCAAGGAGTGCTACGAGCAGAAGAAGCGCGAGGGCGCTCCCGAAGCCGCGCTTGCACGCTACGCTCTCGCCGAGGTAGTAAACCTCCACAGCGAGGCGCTGGAATTCGAAGCTATCCACAGAGTCATCACAGAGACCGATACGGCAAAGCTCATGGCTGACATGACCGCTTCCCTTGGGCTCACAGAGGGCGCCGCAGGACAGAGCTTCACCGTTCTTCTTAACGGCGAAAGAAAGCAGTACTCCATCGGAAAGCCCACTGCAAACCTCACGGTAGGAAGCCTCCAGAGCTTCCTCGACAAGTGGCTCTCCGAGAACGCGGGAAAGATAGACTACATACACGGCGAGGACGTTGTAGAGAACCTCTCCTCTGCGGAAAACAGCATAGGCTTCCTGCTCCCCTCCATGAAGAAGGAGGAACTCTTCCCGACCGTTATCAAGGACGGCGCGCTCCCCAGAAAGACCTTCTCGATGGGACACGCGCACGACAAGCGCTTCTACTGCGAAGCAAGAAAGATAAAGTAAGGTGAACGCATGGATATCGTAAAATTAGAGCGTATCTCCGATATGCTGCGCTCCCAGGTGGAAAGCGGCGCGGCAGTCGGCTGCTCCGCCTATGTGCTGAAGCACGGACAACCCATCTACCGCGCCAACGCCGGAATGGCTGACGCAGCCCGGGGCATAAAGTGGACAAACGACACCATAGTAAGGCTGTATTCCATGACAAAGCCGGTGACAGCCGCTGCGGCGATGATACTGCTCGACCGGGGACAGCTCGACCTTTTCGACAAAGTGAGCTGGTATATTCCCGGCTTCCGGAACCAGACCGTCCTTAACGAAAACGGCAGGGTCCCGGTGCAGAATGAGATCTGCATAAAGGATCTGCTGGATATGACCTCCGGGCTGCCCTATCCTGACCGCAGCTTCCCGGCGGGGGCAGTCATGCAGGATCTCTATGACAAGATATGCGAGGAAGTCGCAGCAGGACACCCCACCGACACCATGGGCTACGCTAACCGCATAGGTCAGCAGCCGCTCGCATTCCAGCCTGGGGAAAAGTGGATGTATGGGACCTCCGCCGACGTGCTCGGCGCAGTCATCGAGACGGTCTCCGGCAAGAAGTTCGGCGATTTCCTCCGCGATGAGCTGTTCGAACCGCTGGGCATGGCGGACACCGATTTCTGGGTACCCGAGGAAAAGCTCGGCAGATTCGCCGAGAACTACGAGGAGCGCGACGGAAAGCTCGTCCCCTGCCTGTGGCAGCACCTCGGGCTGACCTACCTGTGCAGGAAGCCACCGGAGTTCCAGTCCGGCGGCGCGGGACTTTGCTCCACCATGGACGACTATGCGGCTTTCGCTGAAATGCTCCTCAACGAGGGCGAGTACCACGGCAGGCGCATTCTCAGCCGCAACGCCGTGAGATACATGACGATGAACCAGCTCACTGAGCAGCAGCTTGCGCCCCTCAACTGGGAGCAGCACGTCGGCTGCGGCTACGGAAACCTCATGCACGTTGCAACAGACGAGCGCAAAGCGGGTATCTCCACCCGCGAGGGCGAGTACAGCTGGGACGGCTGGCTCGGCTGTTACTGGGCGAACGACCCGAAAAACGGCTACACGTTCATGTATTTTGTACAGCGCTGCGGAGGTCTGGGCGGACGTCCGCTGAGAATGATAAAGCAGATAGTCTACGGTGCAGAGGATTGAACCTCAATTTTACAAATAGCCTAAAAATACCGGATATTTGCTGTAATCTATTGTAAAATCTCCTATTGACTTTTGTGCCGCAGTATTATATAATAATATCATGTAACAATAGTTTTATAACGCACAATACAGAATACACGGAGGGGATATTTCACATGGAGGAACGCAACACTCTGCTGATCGTTGACGATTTCGAATTCAACAGGCTCATGCTGAGCGACACCTTCAGCGACCGTCAGGTGATAGAGGCTGAAAACGGCAAGCGCGCCATTGAGGAATTCGAACGCCATAAAGGGAAGCTCTGCGCTGTCCTGCTGGACATAATGATGCCGGTCATGGACGGCTTCGGCGTGCTGGAATATCTCGTTGAAAACAAGTACATAGACGATATCCCGGTGTTCATAATCAGCGCGGATACTTCGGACAAGTCGCTGTCAAGGGCGTATGACCTCGGCGCGGCTGACGTCATCGCGAAGCCTTTCAACATACGCTTCGTGCGCCGCCGCATAAACAACATTATCGAGCTGTACGACCAGCGCCGCTATCTCAGCAGGCTTGTAAAGGAAAAAGGCATTGAGGTCCCGGAGTTCTGCAGGGCAGGTAAGAAATAATCTATATCCGGCACAGAAATGCGCCGGATATTTTTTTGCAGGATTGCGAAAAAGGGCTTGCAAAAATCCTGATACTATGTTATAATGAAAACAAACCGATGTGCTGAAAACCATGCACATCTATCACAACACAATACAGAGAGGTCACAACAATGCTTTATTCACAGATGAGCAAGGAACAGCTCCAGGCAGAAAAGGCGGAGCTTGAGAAGCAGTACGCAGACTACAAGGCAAAGGGTCTGAAGCTGGATATGTCCAGAGGAAAGCCCGCGCCCGAGCAGCTCAATCTTTCACTGGATATGCTGCTGCACTGCCTTGACGGAGACTACAAGTCCAGCAACGGCATCGACTGCCGCAACTACGGCGTGCTTGACGGTATCCCCGAGGCAAAGGCTCTTTTCCAGGAAATGCTCGGCGTTTCCGCTGACGAGGTTATCGTAGGCGGCAACTCCAGCCTCCAGATGATGTACGACACCATTATCCGCGCGCTCCAGCTCGGCGTACTCGGCAGCGAGAAGCCTTGGTGCAGATACGACCACGTTAAGTTCCTCTGCCCTGCCCCCGGATACGACAGACACTTCGCTATCTGTCAGGCGCTCGGCATTGAGATGATAAACGTTGACTACCACGAGGACGGTCCCGACATGGATACCATCGAGAAGCTGGTAGCTGAGGACGAGGAGATAAAGGGTATCTGGTGCGTTCCGATGTACTCCAACCCGACAGGAATCACATATTCCGATGAGGTAGTAAGACGCTTTGCAAACCTCAAGCCCAAGGCTAAGGATTTCCGCATATTCTGGGATAACGCGTACTGCGTACACCACCTCTCTGAGAATCACGACCACCTGCTCAACATCATCGAGGAGTGCAAGAAGGCAGGCAACCCGAACATGGTATTCGAGTTCACATCTACCTCCAAGATATCCTTCCCGGGCGGCGGTCTTGCAGTAGTCGCAGCAAGCAAGGAGAACATCGACTTCATCAAGAGCCAGATGACCTACCAGACCATCGGCTTCGACAAGCTCAACCAGCTCCGTCACGCGAAGTACTTCAAGAACTTCGAGAGCATAAGCGAGCACATGAAGCACCATGCCGCAATTATCCGCCCGAAGTTCGACGTAGTCCTCTATATGCTCGACAAGGAGATAGAGCCCCTCGGAATCGGCAAGTGGAACAAGCCCAACGGCGGCTACTTCATTTCCTTTGACGCGCTCCCCGGCTGCGCAAAGAGGATCGTTTCCCTCGCCAAGGAGGCAGGCGTTGTG
>CALBGD010000422.1 GCA_937893735.1 uncultured Clostridia bacterium
CGCGTGGATAGGCATATGCGGCGAGCTGGCGGCAGACACCACGCTCACCGAACGGTTCCTCAGAATGGGAATAGACGAGCTTTCAGTCTCCGCCCCGTTCGTGCTTAAAGTAAGGGACGCAGTACGGAAGCTTGACCTGAGCAAATAAATAACCGGATAAAAAAACAGGGCAGTCCATTCACTGCCCTGTTTTTATATTATCCGCGAAGCGGATACCATAATTCCTAATTCCGATTTCCGAATTCCGAATTAATATCAGGTCGTCCATTTCAGACCGCAGCGGTCGGAAATGAGATTCTCCGGCTTTACGCCGAGGAGCGTTTTCTCTCCCGCGAGCACCTTGATATCGCCGCTGCAGGTGCGCATATTTATTGTACCAACACAGTCGGAGGAACCGAGCGCCACTGCGCTTGCGCCCTCAATGGTGGAATCAAACGTGCAGTCGCTCATGATTATCTCGCCGAATTCCTTGTCAGCGCCGATACCGAGTATCTCCTTGCCCTTGAATATCGAGGTGATACGGTCATTTGACATTCTGATACAGCCGCCCCTTGAATTGTAGGAGCCGAATCCGCCTATCTTGTCGCCGGACATAGTGATATCCGCCGAGCTGCTTATCATGGTTATGCTGCACGGGTCGCTGAAGCTCCCTATGCCGAGCGCCGTCTTGGAGTGATGCACCAGCTTTACGCGGGTGTCCTCTATAAATACGTCTGCGCCGGAAAGCAGGCTGCCTATGCCGAGGGTGCTCTTGCCAAGCTGCTCAATGGCGAGCTCCGCGCACTTTATCCTTATGCGGGAAACATCATCGTTGCTCCTGCCGCCGATGGCAACGCTCTTTTCGCTGTCAAGGTGTATGAACACCTTTCCGTCCATCGCGATGCTGATGTTGCCGTAGGGCATCGTGAAGCCCGAGCCTATCGCGTAGGTCTGGTTGGTTGAGGAGTTTACGCTCAGCGTACCGTCTCCGATAATATTAAGCGAAGATCCCGCCGGAACGAAGATCCCGCCGGTTATCGAAACATCGCCGATAATGTTCAGCGTCATGGTGCTGTTCTGCCCCACGGTAATGGAGGCGCCCGCGCTGTCGTTCTTCATGCTGACGTTCATGAGGTTGAGCTGGCAGTTAAGATTGTCCTTTGCACGGATCGTCATATCCGAAATGAACCTGCTGTTTCCTGTCAGGGTGTAGTCCGGGCGGGTCACGATGATATCAGTGTAGCTGTCGAGGTCGAGAGCCATCAGCGATATTTCACGCTCGTCGCCGGTGAAGTAGGTCTTTTTTGCACGGCGGTTCTCGCTTGCACGGTTGTATTCCTTTATCTCCTGAGCTATCTCAGCGGGTATCTCCTGCATGAGCTCCGGAGATGGCTTTGCCGTATAGTAGCCCTGGATAAGGTCAACACCCATCGCGATAACCGTCTGAAGCTCCTCGGCGAGCTCAACGCCCTCCGCAAGCGCCATGAAGTTATTGTCGTGCGCATAGTCGATTATGTTGCGCGTAAAGTGC
This sequence comes from uncultured Clostridia bacterium, assembly GCA_937893735.1. GTDB lineage: Bacteria > Bacillota > Clostridia > Oscillospirales > Ruminococcaceae > CAG-115. The sequence continues at coordinate 1,511 of CALBGD010000422.1, forward strand.
TTCTTGCGCTTATCCTTGTGGATATTCATGATAAGGCTGCGGTCTATTTTTACAACGTTCGGCATGAACGTCAGCAGATTGCTGATGTTGGAATATCCCGTGCCGTAGTCGTCAATGGCTATCTTGAATCCGCACCGCTTGCTGCGCTCGATAAGCGTCTGGAGCTGCTTTGCGCTGGCTTCGGTCTGCTCGGTGAACTCAACGACGACATTCTGCATAATGTCGCCGTAAAGGTGGAACAGCCTCTCGAAATCGGCGTCCGGAAGCGTACAGGCGGGAATGCTGTTAACGAACAGCAGCCTGCCGTTAAGGAGCTGCTGATTTTCCTTGGCAAAGCGCAGGGTATTGAACATGGTGCACATCTCAACGTCATGCAGGCGGTTGAGCGCCTCGGCATGGGTGAGTATAGTCAGCGGCGACAGCCTGAATTCATCGCCGGAGCGCATGAGCGCCTCATAAGCGTAAATATCTCCGGTGCGCGCGTTAACTATCGGCTGGAAGTGATAGCTGAACAGATTCTCGTTGAGCAGGCGGATAACGTTGCGGCGCTCCTCCGGGTCAAAGGAATCCGTATTCACGTCCGCGGTCTTATGCATTTTTGTGTGGTTATCCTTGGCAAGGGTGCGCTGATACGCCGCGTCATACGGCAGCTTCTCCAGC
>CALBGD010000423.1 GCA_937893735.1 uncultured Clostridia bacterium
TCAGTTGGTTAGAGCAACCGGCTCATAACCGGTCGGTCCGGGGTTCGAGTCCCTGTTGGCGCACCACCAATAGGGGTATAGTTCAGTTGGTAGAACGACGGTCTCCAAAACCGTATGTCGAGGGTTCAAGTCCTTCTGCCCCTGCCATAAAATCAACCGCATTCCCTTTAGGGTTTGCGGTTTTTTGTATTTCTGAAAGGTTTCATTATGTTTCTTGAATTATTAAACTGTATATATCGAAAATCTAGCAGGAACCGGGATGTACTGGAAGATGAGCACGCCCAAGTTTCAGAGCTGATAAAAAATACCGTCCTGAGCTTAGAAAACATAAGGTTAGCATTCACATCATCTTCAATAAAAAAATTTAAGCCCCGCCAGCGGCGGGGCTTAAATTATGCGTATGTGCTGAATAATGCTCCGATATTGTAGGTGTAGCTCGGTGTTACGCTGTTCGAGTAGGAGAACAGGTTTCCGGTGCTTCCCTGAAGCCGCTGTATCTGCTGTGCCTTCTGGGTCACCTTAGAAGCGTATCCTCCCCTGCCGAACGTAGACTTGAATTCGTAGTTCTTCACGCCGGAGAGCTTATCCTTGTCGAACGTCAGCTTGTTGTCACTGCCGACTGTGACTCCTGCACGGCGAAGCGCATTGCTGTAAACCTTTGTGGTGTTCACCAGTATAACGCCTTTCTGGAGCACCGACTGATTCTCGGAATCACCCAGCGCGTCCACCATGCTGTTGTAGTCGTCAACGAAGCTCTGTATCTTCTTGGAAGCCGCGTCAGCATCCACCGTACCGCCGTAATCCAGCGAGTTCGCGTAGCTGACGAGATCGTCAGAGGATTTCGCCGCCGCAGAAGCCGCAGACTTCACGGAAACTGTCTTGTCCGCCTTTTCGGTGTCCTCTTCGCTCGGGAATATTGAGTTGTACAGCTTCTTGTACTGCGCCTTGAAGTAGTCATTCTTGTTCTTAAGAATGCTCTCCATGGCGTCGCTGGTGGACGTTCTGGAGCTTGCGCTGCTCTTCGCAAACAGATTTGAGGAGCTTACGCCGTACTTCGCAGAGACCTGCGCCATTCTGACCTGAGTCATTGCCATGTTACCAATAGTTGACATAAAAACACCTCCTGAATTTATTAAAAGGGCTGAATAGATCAGCCGACTTTTCTGACTATCGCGATAGGCGTCTGCTGTGAGCACTGGTCAAGGGGATTGTCCTTGAACGCCTGTATCGGGAATTCGTCCGGCATATCCTTGCGGGGCTTGCCGAGGACATTTGCGCCGATGTCGTTAGCGTCGATTATAACCACGTCTATGCCGAGGTGCTTAGTAAGCCTCTGTGCAACCTCATCGGGCTTGTCGGGAGCCATCTTCGCGTAGTGATTGTACGGCGGCAGCGTGTATTCGCACGGACCATCAATGGCTCTCGCCTTCATGCCGCAGATGTTGTAGAACACGCCGTGCTTGCCAAACAGCTTGCCGATCGCCGCGCAGAACGCCGCCCACAGCACCTTGGGTCTGCCGACCTCACGGATACACAGTTCCATGGTCTCGGGCATTCCAAGACCTATGCCGTAGTTCGTCTTGACAACGAAGTGCGACAGCAGCTTTGCCAGCCGAGATACCTTTATCTCTTCGATGGGGAACGCACGTCCCTGAGATATCGCAACTATCTTCTCAGACATGATTATCGTGTCGCCCGGCTGGATATACTCCTTAACATACTTGTCGAGCACATCTTCAAGCACGTCGTCCTTTGTTATTACATGGGTCTTTACCGGATATCTGGCGAATCTGCCGTAGTCCGTGTCTATTTCAAGATTCTTGCCCTCGTTGGGCTGAAATGGCATTTCCATTGGTTTTCCCCTTGTTCCCCGTTATTTTGTTATACTGCGGGTAATCAGCCTACGCCGTATACCTTTCTGTATTCTTTCATCTTCTCGACATATTCCTTGCCGGGAATGATGTCCTTTTCAAGAGCGTCAATGATATCGTTGATGTTCACGATGGAGTATACCTTAACTCCGAACTCGTCGTAAACCTCCTGAACCGCAGACTTGTCAGAGGTAAGTCCCTTTTCCATGCGGTCAACGGTGATTATCATGCCCTCGATGTTAACCTTTGCAGCGCCCATCAGCTTCGGGAGAACCTCGCGCAGAGCCTTTCCGGAGGTCATAACGTCCTCGATGATGACTACTTTCTCGCCGTCCTCGAGGGTCTTGCCTACGAACATTCCGCCCTCGCCGTGGTCCTTGACCTCCTTGCGGTCAAAGCAGTAGTTCACATCGGTGCCGAACTTGTTGTAAAGCGCGGTGCACGCGGATACTGCAAGCGGGATACCCTTGTACGCGGGTCCGAACAGCGTTTCAGGCTGGAGTCCGTTTTCCTTTATGCACTCAGCATAGAATTCGCCGAGCTTTGCGAGCTGCGCACCGGTCTTGTAGTTGCCCGCGTTGATGAAGTAGGGAGCCAGTCTGCCGCTCTTGAGCGTGAACTCGCCGAACTTCAGAACGCCGCTGTCTACCATGAATTTGATAAAGCTCTCTTTGTAGGTCATGTTGATTTTCCTTCCTGTATTTAATGCCACAGGGCATAGTATTACATTCTTAATATAATTATAGCACACCTTACTAATAATTGCAAGGGTCTGCGGTGATTTTTTCCCGACGCCGCGGAAATAAGACCGGTGTAGAAAAAAACCGCAGATTTCCGCTGCTTTATTGTGCAAATACAACATAAGCTGCACATCGTATCCCCGAAAATCCGCATTTTTTCGTCATCACAGTGTAACAATGCCGTCGGATTTATGTGCATTTTGGTAAAAATCAAACCGTTTTTCCCTTGACATTTTCGTTATTTTGTTGTAAAATAAATATGGGCTTTCCTGCAATGTTTACATTGGCAGGATCGCTTACTTTGTACTAATATCTATTCCATATACATAATGGCGGTACTTAATATATGATTTAAAAAAAGCCACCTATGCCGTCCGGTTTCTTGGGGGGAATCAGACGGTCTGCCTGCCATGATTTCAGCGCGGCAGTCGCTGCCGCTAATGATTTACGCAGCATAGAACTGCGAGGATCGCTCATTCCGCGGGAATGGCGTCCGATTCTCAGAAAATTGTATATTACTTCCCGCCGCTTTTGAGAGTAGTGTTATTACTATCTAAGAAGGAGGGAAAACGAGATGGAACCAATAATAGCGGTCATTATCGCTGTTGCTGCTTTCATCGTCGGCGCTGCCGCAGCAGGTTTTATCTGTTTCAGAATGGGCATAAAGCACCGCATCAAAACTGCGGAAGCCCAGTTTGAATCCGCAGAGAAAGAATCTGCGCGCATCATCGAAGAAGCTAACGCTAAAGCAGAAGACCGCAAGAAAGCGGCTCTTGTTGAAGCCAAGGACGAGATCTACAAAATGCGTTCAGACGCAGAAAAGGAGATCCAGCGCTTAAAGGGAGAGACCGACCGCGAGCTGAAAGAACGCCGCGGCGAACTGACCCGCTCCGAGCGCAGACTTCAGCAGAAAGAGGAAAACCTCGACAAGAAAACCGACAAAATGGAGCGCTTAGAAGAACAGCTCCACCAGAAGCACAAGAAGGCAGACGAGCAGATCGCCGAGGCTGAAAAGCTGAAAGCGAACCAGATGGATATTCTCGAACGCATTTCAGGCTTCACCACTGAACAGGCCAAGGAGCACCTGCTGTCGCTGCTTGACAGTGAGCTCAACCACGAAAAGGCAGTGAAGATCACCGCCTATGAGCAGAAGCTCAAGGACGAGGAAGAGGATATCGCGAGAAAGCATATCTCCCTTGCCATTTCAAGACTTGCCGCAGACACCGTTTCCGAGATGGCAGTCTCAGTCGTTGCTATTCCTAACGACGAGATGAAGGGACGCATCATCGGACGCGAGGGCAGAAATATCCGTGCCCTTGAAACGCTCACCGGCGTTGATCTCATCATCGACGACACCCCCGAGGCTATCACACTTTCCAGCTTCGACCAGGTTCGCCGCGAGATCGCCCGCATTTCACTCGAAAGACTTATTCAGGACGGACGTATCCACCCCGCACGTATCGAGGAGACC
>CALBGD010000424.1 GCA_937893735.1 uncultured Clostridia bacterium
TGAGCATTCCACGGATCTTCACACGGATAAAATACATTGAAACTTGCTTTGCAATGAGCAGAGCAGCGAACAAAGCCGCAAAAATCATTGTAGTGCTGAGCAGATGCGCGTGGGCGCTTTCGCCGTAGATCTCAGCGGCGGAAGCGAACGAAACGAAATCTATAAATACGAGCGCAATGGCTGTCATAGCCAGTACAGAGTTGAGTTCGTGATCTATTTTGCTGATTACTTTGTTGTATTCCTTTTTTAAATGTTCACCATAAATCATAGCATGAACACCTCCTTGTTCAGTATTATAGCATATGTGAACAGAAAAATCAAGTCCTTTTTTGATACAATTAGGGTTTTGACAGCAAATCTTTTCAGAAAAAAGCAAAACCCCCGAAAAAACGGAGGTTAGACATTTATTATGCGTGAGAGAGCTCCGGGAAATACAGCTTTCCAGTTTCAATGTTCCTGAGTTTTTCGCCCTTGAAAAACAGCCGATAATCATCGGCGCCGTCGTAAGGTTCGCCGCTGCACATATACAGATCGTCAGGGCAGGGTGAGAATCCCAGTGAAATGCTGTCGGCGCTTATCCGGGAAACAACATCTTTCAGTGGAATACGCAACGTACTTATTATACTTTTCAGCTTAACGGAATTCCCGCAGCGCTCCAACACTGCGAAGCAGTCTATGTCCTCTGCATAGTAAACCTCTGAAAGATCAGCGGTGTAGAACATCTGTAAGCCGAATTTGTTCACCTGTTCCAGTGATGAATTCACTGCGCTGTACCTTACGGCATCAAGGTATTTCTGTTTTAGATTCGGAGATGCCGGCTTAAATCCAGATTCATTCTCATTCTTGCAGAACTCCGGCTTTATCGAATACTTATACTGGAGCATTTCGCCGAATCCGAGCTTCCTGTAAAATCCGAGCGCCGTCAGATTACCAAAAAGATACACTCCATCGAAGGACTTGTAGTCTTCAAGTATCCGCTCTATCAGAAACCGCGCCAGACCTCTGCCCCTGTATTTCTCGTCCGTCATAACGGTTCCTATCTGTATGTAGCTTCTGCGTTTGCCGTTCTGATCAAAAGTCATTATGTTTGCTGAAGCGTTGGACGCCAGACTTCCGCCGTCAAAAAATGAGTACGGAATATAATCGCCCTGAAACCAGCCTCCGGCCACCCAATCCTCGAAATCAATGTAAAATGTCCTGTGCGCGAGGTCATTCAGCTTGTGACGCAGCTTGGGATCGGTCATGTAATTTTTTATTAGTTCCATATTTGATCCTATCTCATGTCGTGTGATATATGTTGTATTATAACACATCAACTAAGATTTGTAAATAGAATTATTTGTGAAAATTTCGTGTTTTATCTTTACAAATCAACTTTGCTGTGGTATAATAGTAATAATTCTCATTATTGAAATTTGAAGACCCGGAGGTAACAACAATGCTCAATATCGATGAACTTGGCGAGATTTTAAGCGATAACGCGTGCTATACCTACAAGTTTGACGTTACGGCTGATTCTATTTCGGAAGATATAATCGACAAGAACGGATACAATTATACTGCGGCGGCTGGGCTTGTTTCGCCGTGCAGCTTTGACGAGATAATCAGAAGATCTTTCGATATAAAGCATCTTGACATGGAATATACGCTTGAATCCACAACAAGTGAGCTTTCCTGTGCAGCATTTGTGAAGGCATACCAGTCCGGAAAGCGCCGTATTGAAGCTACCGTGTTCTACCCTAGGAAGAATATCTACAACCGACTTACCTATTTGTTAAAAAAGGACGAAACGACCGGACATCT
>CALBGD010000425.1 GCA_937893735.1 uncultured Clostridia bacterium
TCCGGAGCCGCAGCCGGTGGATCCGGTTACGCGCCCGGCATGACAGCTTCGCTTCTGCGCAGGGCAGCAGGATACGTTTCGGATAAGCTGAACTATGAGAGGGATTCTTCTATGTCGCAGATTTCTGTGGCAGGCGGGGATAACTACGCGGAATACAGGCTTCTGGAGAGAGCAGATAGGTTTATTCCTGCGAGTGGGACGGTGGGCGGATCGCTTTCGGGAAGACACTATCTTGTCAATAATGTATCGGGTGTGTATTATGTGGTTGACGCCGGCGCATTTGATTCTGGTAGGGCTGACGTGCAGAATGTGACGAATCAGAATTCCGTCACCAATGCGGGTAATGTTCAGAATATCACCGCTAACACAGTTGATCAGAATTATTCAGAAACTACCGTAGCAGGCGCGTCGAAGCCTGTTGCCGGGAACTACACAGATAATCACATTGACATAACCTATACTGAGAATAATTCCACAGATGTGCAGAATGTGACGAATCAAAATTCCGTTACCAATGTCGCTAATGTTCAGAATACCACTGCAAACACAGTTAATCAGAATTACTCAGAATCTCCCGAAACAGGCGCAGCGAAGCCTGCTGTCGGTAACTACACGCAGAATAGTGCTGACATAACCTACGCCGAGAATAATTCCACAGATGTGCAGAATGTGACGAATCAGAATTCTGTCATCAATTCGGGTAATGTTTGGAATATTGCTGGAAACACAGTAAATCAGAATTACGCGGAAACTTCCGCAGCAGGAACGGCGAAGCCTGCTGTCGGTAACTACACGCAGAATAGTGCTGACATAACCTACGCCGAGAATAATTCCACGGATGTGCAGAATGTGACAAACCACAATTCCGTCACCAATGCGGGTAATGTTCAGAATAACACTGATAACATTGTAAACCAGAATTACGCGGAAACTTCCGCATCAGGAACGGCGAAGCCTCCTGTCGGTAACTACACGCAGAATAATGTTGACATCACATATGCAGAGAATAACGTGCCGTTTCTGAACGAACACCGTTGGGAGCGTTCGGCAGACATAACCGTGAAAGGTCATGCAGAGCCGTATTACGGAAAGAGGGCAGCTCGCAGAAGAAAAGCAGAAACAGCTTTCGGGGAAGACGGGCAGTCGCCTCGCCATGGCAGAATAATTTCTGTGGATGATCAGCCGTGGTACACAATTTCCGGTAGCAATAAAGCCTCCGGAAAATCTACTGAGGAGGTTCGCGAAGATACAGCCACGATCGTGAAAGATACGGAGATGAGTTTCCGCTCTGACACGGAGCAGGATATATTCCGCAGCGGGCAAAAAAACGGCAGGATAACAGGTCAGAATACTGTTGGTTCCTATCGGGATAAGCTGGACAGCAAAACTCTTGAAGTCCTTGACAGAGTGATCAGAAGCGCCGGCAAGTCGGATATCACTGGCTCCCGCCCGGCTGAAGCGGTACATCAAAAGGCTGTCAGCCTTGTGGCTGTTCCGGGAGAAGCGACAGTTACGGATGTGGAGCTTCAGTTTGTGGAAGAAGAGTCGGAACAGAAAAACGGCACTTTGGTGTCCGTGGCGGCGCTGCCGCATTCTGTCGGCGGTGCTGAAATGCGGATACTGCTGGGTCAGCTGCGAAACGCGGCAAAAATGAAATCTCCCCTTATAAAACAGCAGAAGGAAGTTCAGCATATCTCCAGGCTGATGAAAAGCATTGAGGAGCAGGAGGCTGTGCGCCGAGGAGAGATCACCATTGCACAGAGCAGGTATTCATTTCGCACAATAGACGACATTGATAATATGATAATGCTTATCCCGCCGGTAGAGAATGACAGATTCAGCGCAGGAAGCGGCTATACACGCCAGCTGCCTCCGATCGAATACAAGCAGCCGGATAAAGCGCAGGAGGAAGAGTCCTCCGTTAAAAAGCCCAAGACCATAAACACTACCCAGACCACGGTCCAGTCGGTCAAGGCAGCGGTTTCCGGCGGGTTTGAAAACATGACCCGCGAAGAGATCAACAAGCTGGCGGATATGGTATATTCGCAGATACAGACCAGAGTAATGAGAGAGCGCAGACGCATCGGAATGTGAGGTGACAGCTATGCTGGGAATGACCAAAGCAAAAATAAAAGTGCTTGACGGCAAGGATACAAAGCTGTTCAAGGTCGCCGCAGCAATCAGCGGGATGGGCGTAGTTCCCTGTATATTCAATCCAACGGATTTTTCAATAGACCGCTCGGTGAACTACGCGCAGCACAGAGTACCCGGCACCGACCGTCCGGTACTGCAGTTCATAAGCGGCGAGGCAGAAACCATGAAGTTCAGTCTGCTGTTTGATACATACAGTGCCGGAGCAGGTTCTCAGCAGCCGGTGATAGTTGCTTCAACATTAGCGCCGGACGCGGCAAAGGTCGATGTGCGTGATTTTACCGAGCCACTGATGAAGCTCACCACCGTGAATTCGGATACGCACACGCCCAGCCTTGTTGAGTTTGTATGGGGTTCAATAAGCTTCAAGGGATATGTACAGTCCATCTCGCAGCGCTTCACGATGTTCAATATGTTTGGTACGCCGGTGCGCGCGGTGGTTGATATGACGCTTATCTCCAACCAGAAGAACAACAACGTAAGGAACTCTCCTGACCGGACAAAGGCGCGCACCGTTTCGCAGGGCGACAGGCTGTATGCGTTTGCATACGCAGAATACGGCGATTGTGAGGAATGGCGCAGGATAGCGGACGCAAACAACATAGACAATCCGCGGCTGATGGAACCAGGCAGGAAGATAGTGGTTCCTCCGATATTATGAGTATTGCTAGGGGGCGGGAATATTGGCATTCAATGCAGACGACTATAAAAATCCACAGTGCAGGGTGTATATAGACGGCTCAGAGCTAAAAAACAGCAAATACCACATTGAGTCTGTGAATGTACAGATAACCGGTTCCCAGAAATCCAACGGCTGCGATGTGATGATCCTTGCAGATTATGACTATAAGAACAGCTGCATAGCCGAGGGGCTGATGAAAAAGATAGTTGTCGGCAAAAAAGTCAAGGTGGAGATGGGATACAAGATACCCAAGCCTGTGTTTATGGGGTACATAAATTATGTTTCCA
>CALBGD010000426.1 GCA_937893735.1 uncultured Clostridia bacterium
CTCGTTATCCTTATGTCCAGCGTACTTGTTAACAACTATGTTCTTAACAAGTTCCTCGGCATATGCCCGTTCCTCGGAGTTTCCAAGAAACTGGATCAGGCTGCCGGAATGGGTACGGCTGTTACTTTCGTTATGCTGGTGGCGACCGCCGTTACATGGCCTATCCAGACTTTCGTGCTGGATAAGCTCGGCCTTGGATATCTCCAGACCATCGTATTCATACTGGTTATCGCAACGCTGGTCCAGTTCGTTGAGATAATCCTCAAGAAATATATACCCACGCTCCACAAGTCGCTGGGCGTATACCTCCCGCTCATCACAACAAACTGCGCTGTTCTCGGCGTGACCATCAACAACATCAAGGACGGCTACGGCTTCCTTGAGTCCATGGTAAGCTCCCTCGGCTGCGGCCTCGGCTTCCTGCTGGCTATGGTACTGTTTGCGGGCGTTCGCTCCAGACTTGACAGCGCCAACATTCCCGAGAGCTTCAAGGGGCTTCCTGTCACCCTCGCCGCTGCGTCCATCGTTTCCATGAGCTTCATGGGATTCGCAGGCGTGGTAGACAAGCTGTTTGCGTAAGGAGGCTGCAAGATGAACGATTCATTATTATCAGCAGTTCTTATCGCGGTCGGAGTTCTGGTCGCTATCGGACTTATCTGCGCGCTTATTCTGGTGATCGCTGCGAAGTTCTTCGCGGTCAGGGTCGATGAAAAGCAGCAGAAGATCCGCGCCTGTCTGCCGGGCGCAAACTGCGGCGCCTGCGGCTTTACCGGCTGCGACGGCTATGCTAAGGCACTTGCGGAGGGCTCCGCGGCTGCTAATCTGTGCGTACCGGGCGGCGCTTCCACTGCGAAGCAGCTCGGCGAGGTGCTCGGCGTTTCAGTAGAGGCGGCAGAGAGAATGGTGGCGTTCGTACACTGCAACGGCACCTGCGAGAATACCTCCCAGAAGTACGACTACAAGGGGATCCCCACCTGCGCCGGAGCAAAGCTGTTCTACGGCGGAGACGGCTCCTGCACCACAGGCTGTCTCGGCTACGGCGACTGCGCGAAGGTCTGCCAGTACGGCGCTATCTACAACAATAACGGCGTTGCCTGCGTAGACCCCGCAAAGTGCACCGGCTGCGGAATGTGCACAAAGGCCTGCCCGAATTTCGTGATACGACTTGTTCCTGCAAGCGCGGCTGTTGTCGTTGCCTGCAACAACAAGGATAAGGGAGCGGCTGCCGTAAAGCAGTGCAAGACCTCCTGCATAGGCTGTAAGAAGTGCGAAAAGTCCTGCCCCTCCGGGGCTATAAAGGTCGAGGACAACTTAGCGCATATCGACTACACAAAATGCGCAGGCTGCAATGTGTGCGCGGATAACTGCCCCAGACATTCGATAAAGAGCGTGGATCTCAGTAAGGCTCAGTGACAGCATGAGGGGAAATGGGGAGTGCTCAGGCATTCCCCATAATGGTTTTACAGGAGAGATTACAGGAATGAAGCCGTTGGAAAAGAAGCACAGAAATGATATCATACTCATAGCCGTACTCCTTGCCGCCGCGGGTATCGCCTTTGGAATTATCCAGCTCGGCAAAAAAAGCGGAGGCTACGCCGTTGTAGTACAGGGCGGCAAAGAGGTGGCGTCATACCCGCTGAACAAGGATATGAGCGTCACGATAACCTCTCCGACCGGATACAACACTCTGGTGATAAAAGACGGAAAAGCCGACGTCACCGACGCCGACTGCCCTGATAAGCTCTGCGTGAACCAGCACAGCATAAGCTTCAATGGTGAAACGATAGTATGTCTGCCGAACAAGCTGGTGGTAAAGATAGTTTCCGAAGCTGAAGCGGACGTAGACGTTATCACATAGGAGGTCTTATGAAAATCAAACCAAGATCCATAGCCCTGCTCGGGATATGCGCTGCGATCGCTATGGTGCTGTCCTATCTGGAGAGCCTTATCCCGCTGTCGTTCGCCGTACCCGGAATAAAGCTGGGACTTGCCAACATAGCAGTGGTATTCGTGCTGTACAAGCTCGGCGCAAAGGAAGCGGTGCTCGTTTCGCTGATACGGATAGTCTGGATGGCGATACTCTTCGGCAATGTGATGACGCTGGCGTACAGCGTGGCGGGGGCGGTGCTGAGCCTGACGGCAATGATACTGCTGAAACGCTCTGAGCGCTTCTCCACCGTTGGCGTAAGCGTTATCGGCGGAATACTCCACAACACCGGTCAGATACTGGTTGCAATGCTTATTATGGAGACCGCCCAGATAGTTTACTATCTCCCGATACTATGCGTCAGCGGAATAGCCGCGGGCGTTGCCATCGGGATAGTTTCCGCGATACTGGTAAAGCGCGTGCCTGTCCAGAAGGACTGAATCCCATAGCTCTGCCTCATCTTAACAAAAGAATCCCCACAGACGGTCAGCCGTTTGCGGGGATCATTTATTTATAGCGGCGAGACGTTTTTAAGCCTGCCCGCCAAAAAACTTACATGAGGCAGTATCACAGAGATGTTCTTTCTGGACTTGTCGCGAAAAATCAGGTAAGCTTCATAACATGATCCTATAAAATACAGGGGCATCGTTTTTCGGTGCCCCTGTTGTCATTTATTTCGAACGCTATCCGGAAAATCAGGAAATGCCAACGATTTCTTTCAGTATAGCGGCAGCGTCCAGCGCATTGACAGCGCCATCGCCGTTAAAATCGCACATCAGCGTATTTGCATTCTCTGAAATGCCAACGATATACTTTAACAGAGCCGCTGCGTCCAGCGCATTCAGAATTCCGTTATTGTCAGCGTCGCCGGAAACATCACTGAATTCACATACCATAACCACGTATTCGCCGCCCGCATTTGCTCCGGATATAACCGCAGAGCCGTCCTCAGCTATCTTTGTGCAGCCCTGGAATACAAGCTTTTTATCCACAAGCTTATATACATTTGCAAAACACCCTGCAAATTCCCTGCGGAAGCTAAGTTTCAGGTCAGCCGGGACGCTCGTGCCAGTCACCCTGAGATCAGCGCCGATAATACCGCGAAGCGCGCTTCTATCGGCGTTTCCGGGGAACGATGACAGGTCTGCGGAGGAAGCCGCATTCAGCTTTTCGCCGCTCACTATCCAGCTCTTTACGCTGTCCACGATGAACTCTGCGCGAAGCTTCTTTTCCATAATGGAGCGAATTACCTCCGTCGGAATAACGGTCTCGCTGTTAAGATCGATCTGCACGCTGCTGTCTTCAACAAGCTTTCCAAGGTCAGAGGCAATTTCCGGCCAGCTCTTCTCCGAGCCATTCAGCATTGGATTTTTCTCTGTGGTCTCAGTTCTGCCCGGACGTATGTAAACGCCTGACGAACCACCCGTGGAGCCTCCGGAGGACTTTTTCGAGAATTCTGCTGTAAATACGCAGTCTGCGGTAACTGTGAATGTGTACTTTCCGTTGGTGAGCTCCACAGCGGTGCCGTTTAAGGTCACGGACTTCACCCGATAGCCCGTATCCGGAGTTACGGTGAGAGTTACCTCAGTGCCCTCAGCATAGGAAGCGGTTCCGGGAGTTACCTTTCCGCCCTCACCGCAGTTTACTGTGAGTATTACATTACTTCCAGGAATTTTCTCGAACTCAGCCGCAAAAACGCTGTCCTGTGTTATTGTGAATGTGTACATTCCGTTGATGAGCTCAACTGCTGTGCCGTTTAAGGTCACGGACTTCACCTGATAGCCCTCGTCCGGAGTTACGGTGAGAGTTACCTCGGTGCCCTCAGCGTAGGAAGCGGTTCTGGGAGTTACCTTTCCGCCCCCGCCGCAGTTTACTGTGAGTATTACATTACCCGCAGGAATTTTCTCAAACTCAGCCGCGAAAACGCTGTCCTGTGTTATTGTGAATGTGTACTTTCCGTTGGTGAGCTCAACTGCTGTGCCGTTTAAGGTCACGGACTTCACCTGATAGCCCGTATCCGGAGTTACGGTCAGAGTTACCTCGGTGCCCTCAGCGTAGGAAGTGGTTCCGGGAGTTACCTTTCCGCCCTCGCCGCAGTTTATCGTGAGCATTTTATAACCCGCAGGAATCTCCTCAAACTCAACATCGAAAACGCTGTTCTGTGTAATGGTGAATGTGTACTTTCCGTTGATGAGCTCAACAGCAGTGCCGTTTAAGGTCACGGACTTCACCTGATAGCCCTCGTCCGGGGTTACAGTCAGAGTTACCTCGCTGCCCTCTACGTACTCAGCGGTGTTGGGAGTTACCGTGCCGTTTCCGTTGGAGGTCAGCGTGAGGGTGCGTATTCTCTGCTCCGTTTCAACGACAAGCTCGCTGTCCTGTTCCACCTTGAATCTGTACATTCCGTCCTCGTCCGGGGTGATCTCCACGCCGTTGAGGGTCACTGTCTTGACGAACCAGCCGTTCTCCACGTCGGTCTTGAACTTTATAAGCGCCTCTGCGCCCCTGGGGTAATTCGGATAATACTGGTCGTCGATATGGGGCAGGCAATGTTCGCTGTCGTTGTTTATGATATTCAGAGTACATTTCGGCACCACTGCGCCGATGTTGACTGTCGCCTTTACGTCCTCGGATTCGCGCAGCTCTTCTGCCGCGTCATTCACCAGGATATCCACCGTGGACGCGTCAATAAACTCGTCGGGAACATTCGTAACCGTGAGCGTTCCTGCTGCCTGGTCGAATACTACCCAGTCGGGAAGCTCCGCGCCGGGCGCAAGCTGAATGGAGTATCTCCCCGTGCCGCCGTCAAAGCATTCGTTGAGGTCAAGGGTAATATCCTCCGCTGCGCCGGGGACTATCTCCCCATCCTCGTTGCCGAGCAGGATTTTCGGCTCCTTCTGGGCGATCCCCTGGGTTTTCAAAGTAATTGTATTCTCGGGATCATTAGGGAAAATCCACTCAATATAATCGCCTTTTTTCACCTTCTGGTTGAAGCTGTCAAGGTCTACATCAATAATGTTTTCCAACTCGGTGGCAAGAACGCTTCTGCCGTTAGGCTCCATGCCACCGCCTCTTATCGCCGCGTCGGCGTTGTCAAAGCTGAACGAATTGCTGCCGATAAGGGTGAACTTATCAGCGGCATACACGCCCGCATACATTCTGTTTTCCGCGCTGACGTTAAGGGTGCTGTTCTCAGCCGTGAATGTTTTCAGGTTGATGCCCGAACCGCTGGAGCCGGGATCCAGTATGGTTATGTTCATGTTGCAGTCCTTGAGGTAAAGGCTGCTGTAAATAAAGAGGTCGATAGCTCCCGAAGTGAAATTACCAGAGAGAGCTTCCCGGCGGTGAGGTCAATGCTGCTGCCCTCCTCGCCGATAATGGAAATGGAGCCCGGGTCGTGGCTCTGCACCGTGATGACCGCAGTATCCGAGCGGAGCTTGTTCTCGCCCCTGAGTATTATAGTAGTGTCCAAGGGGATCACCAGAGTCTTTCCGGTGGTGTAGAGGTCAAAGCCGTTCAGCACCAGGGTGTGCGCCTTGTAGTCGTCCGTTGCAGTGCCGTACCATTCCCAGGTACTGCCCTTGGAAATCTTGTCAATGCCGAGGAACTTGGTTTCACAATTCCACTGCTCATCGAGGTGGGCGTTGAAATAATCCTGGTCGAGGCAGAAGTTCAGCGTTGTATTATACGCAGTCACCTTCAATTCTTCCTCAACGGTCAGGCCTTCGTACTCCGCAGTGACGGTGTATATGTCCCCAACGTCCAGGGTTTCGTCCGGTTTCAGTTGTAAGTTGACCGTTACATCTCTGGACATATCGTCTTTATCGTACGCATTATAACTATAGGATATGGTAAATTTATCTTCTGTTATGTCCGTGTCCGCAGAGTTTTTGACAGAGACATTGATTTTATCCATATCAATCTCACGGCTGGATACCAGACAGAGCCCTGCTACAGCACTACCATTAAAGCCCTTGTACTCTATGCTGAGGTCGTTGGCAGTGTAACCTGCCTCTATCCCCTCGCTTGCACTGGCATACCTGTAATCGTACCCGTGGTCGAAGTCAAAGAACAGCTCGCTGCCGATATGCACGCGGTCGTAGCCGAACCTGTCATAATCCTTGTCCGGGATCCTGAGGGTACCCCTGACCCGCATCTGCTCGGAGAGATTTCCGGCATAAAACACCTTATCGCCGAATGTCGAGCCATTGACCTCGCCGCCATCTTCGACGATAACCTTATTCTCCGGGGCATTCGGGGCGCATGCGGAAATCTCGGCATTCTCGCCGAGAGTTAACCCGGCGTCCTCGCTCACAGTAAACGGGAAAGAGATCGCGCTGGAGTTCGCCGAATAAGCCGAAACCTCGCCGCTGATGGTCAGACCATAGCTGTCCAGATATAAGCCAAGGGAGTTCCCGGAATGGTGCGCCGTGATATGACCCGAAAGAGTAACACCGTCCTTGCACTCAAGCGCGTACTTATCGTCGCTGGAGGATATCGCTATGACATTGTCAACGGCGCTGCTAGCTGACAGCTTCACGCCGTCAGTGCCGATAATGCCGATATTCTTCCCGGCGGCGTTGCCCTCTATTGTAAGAACGCCCTTTTCGGCTATGATAGTGCTGTCGTTCTGGTTCGGGGTCACATTGGCGCCGGATTCGCACGAACCGACAAAGGTCGTCTTATCAGAGAATCCTTTTACGGTCAGTTTTCCGGTGGTGGAAAAATAGTTGCCGCCGGACATACTGCCGCTATTCATATCAAAGCTCTGTTTTCCCGAGTAGTACAATCCGTAGTAGTCCGGCAGAGGATCGATCCTGCCGCTTGAGTTTTCCTTAACATACTGGTGGCACCACACCCTGGCTCCGTCGTTGAAATTAGTACAGCTGTTTGGCTCCCCGTTCACGGTGATTTTTACGCCAAGAGTATTTCCGTTGCCGATATAAAGCACTGCATTGTCTTCTAAAAGATTAAACACATGATTTGTACCGGTTACTCGACCCAGTTTTATAACGCAGTTCTGGTAATTCACAGTGCCATTCCAAAGACTGCTCAACTGCAGGAAACCGCCGCCTACATTTATTACCCCTTTCGTAGGGTTCATAAGAACTTGACCAGCATTAAGATATCCGCCGCTTATACAAATATTCCCACCTGCTTGTGTGATCACGCAGGACAACTTCATTTCCGGGGCGTCGATATATCCGCTCATGACGGTCAGTTTACTCTCGTTGACCAGAAATGATTCTGAAGGCCCCGAAGCCTTTATGTAAACGTCAGATACAGTGACATTTGAATTAACCCACACATTGCTCATCTCTGTGGCGTCAAGCGTACCCGCGCCGGATATCGCGACAGTCTCCCCGCTGCACATACAATAGAAGTTATCAATGCGGTTGTACCCCGAAACTTCGACCTGTATTTCGCCGGAGCCGGTGTAGTCAAACAACCTTTCATCGCCTGTGCCCGTCATGTCCACGCCGTACAGCGAGAGCGTATCCGCGCCGTCCCAGCTCCAGTTTACGCCGCGCCTAGGCTCCCCCGGGTCCAGCGCGCCAATGCCGATCTCGGTCTCCTGCTGTTCAGCGGCAACGTCCTGTGCATACACGCTGACAGACGGGAACGGAACCGCCGCTATGCTGACCGCCGTCAGAATGCTGGCGGCTGCCTTTGCCAGATAACCTTTTATCTTCTTCATACCAAATACCAACTCTCCTTTACTGTTAAAAAAGAAATATTATTATTATTATACATTTTTTAGACAGAAATGTCAATACAGTAATTTCTGATTTGTGCAGCTGCATGAAAAATCGCCCCTGCTTTGCGGCAGGTCGGATTTTTTGTTTTTGGGACTTTGTCTTCCTGACAGGAGCAGTTCAAAGCAGTAGGATCAAATTCAGTCTGATTTTTGCTGTGCCTGATCGACGCGGCGGTTTGATCTTAGCCGCATATTTTTCAAAAAACTCCCGAAGACTGTCTTTTAAGCCGACTTATGAAGCGTCCAGTGCGTTCATAGTACCATTGCCGTTAAAGTCACCCATCTGTGCATTTGCACGCTTGACCTCCCCCACAATATCTTTACTCCATTGTTCCGCCGAAAGGGCGAAGCAAGAAACGCCCAAACGGCGGACAAATCTAAAGATAATAATCTTAAAGAAAATAATCCTGATATAATCAATCCTATCAATCTGGTGGGACTAATGGCGAGGACATTCCGCATGACGTGGTGAAAAGTACGTTCCTGAAGCTGAACGGCAGCCACATCGAGTATGTTCTGGAAGCTATGGACAACAACAACAGCGACGTCCGGAATATCCGGAGCTACCTGATAACGGCGCTGTACAATTCCCGG
>CALBGD010000427.1 GCA_937893735.1 uncultured Clostridia bacterium
CTGGGTGCTGAGAAGTACTCTCAGGCCAGCCGATGATATATACTCCAGCTTTGAAAAATCGAGGCAGACCTTTTCCATGCCGTCAATGGACTGTGAAAGCTCTGCTTCAAGCTGCGGAGCGGTATTCGTGTCAAGCCTGCCATCTATCTGAATGGTGAGAGCAGCGCCATCTGTTGTTTTTGTCAGTGTCATGATCTTTCCTCCGTTAATTGTAGATATTCAGACCTCTTCCATGCCAGTATCTCCCGGCATAAGCAAGGTCGGACATATCGTAGGGTTCCATGCTTTCTATTGTTTCACGCGGCTGAGTTTCGCTGCCGACGTACTTTTTCCTTGAGGTAAACACTTCGTTGTCAGGAAATCCGATGTAGTAATTTTTGTTTATGACAAATGCAGCATATTCGGTTATTGTATCTGAAAGCGTTCCAAGCCTGCCCTCTATCTTATATACCCTGACGCCGGACTTCATGCCGGCGGTATACAGTGTATTTCTTTCAAAATCGTACACCACCTGATTCAGACCGTCAGCCATTTTCAGCGATTCGCCGTCCTCAAACGGAACGTAGAACTCAAATTTCGGAGTGAGCTTGACATTTCCTACGAAATTCTCGCTTTCCTCCAGCTTCCACATTTCTATTGCGTCATTGAAAATCAGCATGAGGTACTGCACCGGCATTCCGGAGTTCTGATCCAGCTCGTTCTTATTGCAGAGAAGCGTGAACGTCACCAGTTTCCGGTTTATGGCGTTTGTCTTTTCGCCGCCGGAAAGCGATGTGTCGTTCTTAGCCACCTTTTTATTGCCCTTGCTTATCCTGAAATTACGGGCAGAAAACGTGCCTCCGACATGATCCTCGTCGTAATCCTGAAGTCCTCTGGTGGAAATATACCCGAATTCTATGTAGCTCAGGTTTTCCTGCTTTGTGCTGTAAAATCCGTAGCCGTCCTTGGTTTCGTCAACGCGCTGACCGGAATTGCGCAGGAATATAACATCACCGGTGTCTGCGTCAATGCTGGAGGTTATGTAATTCCCAAACAATGCCGGGTCGAAGGTCAGGTTATCCGCCTCGTTGACGTAGTATTCCTCCCAGTCGGTTATACGTTTTTCCGCCTTGTCCTTTCCGAAATCAAACTCCAGCGTTACGACGGCGGTTTTCTGGTAATCATCGCTGTTTTCATCGTTATTCATGAATACGGCCGCAACATGGTCGCTCATTTTCGCCATGTCAAGGCAGATGAAATCCGTCGAACCGACATATTTCCCGATGTATTTCTTCAGCTTGTCAGGCATCGCCGCCTCAGCGCATACGGGCGTCTTACCCGATGGACAGGTTATGCAATAAAAGACATTATCCACACACGCGATGCTGACATTGTTATCGGAAGCGCTCATCATGACGGAACAGAAATTCACCTTATCTCCGTAGGTGATATTTTCACGCTCCATAAGATTCTGATGCTCTCCCGTTGTCTGGTCGTATGAATCTATCGCGTAATAGCCTGTGTTGTCGTCAAGCGAGGCGTAATAGTAGTACACAGCAGTCGTATCTGTCTGAAGTATCAGCGCAAAATCCTCAATGCTGCCCGGAACTATCCTGCTGCTGAATTTAAATGCGCTGTCCCTGACGGTCGGATACCTCTTTGAACTGACATATCGTACATCATCGAGTTTGCCCGAACCGCTCGGCGTAAGCTCCACAGAATTTTCTTCCGGCTTCACGCTGCCCAGCGCTGAATTCATTGTGCAGCCGGAAGAAGTGCATACAAGGCACAGCGCAAGTACAGCAGCCGTCAGACGCGTTATCCCGGGAATGTGCATTCATCTCACCTTTATCCTACGTTTTTTATTCCACACGAAGTACATCACGCCGCCAGCGGCAAGGAGCGCTCCGATGATCACAAAATTCATGGGATTCACTGCCGACAGTGCCTTTATTTCCACGCGGTAATTCGACTTGTTACCGGCGGAGTCCTCGGCATAGATCCTGAAAACCCCGGTACCGGTCAGCACAGGGGAATTGTCCGTTGGCTGCCCATTTTTGTAGATCGTGTATGTGCACGGCGCGTCAGAAGTCACCGTCACCTGTTCCATAAAGGAGATATCATCGGTGCCGTTAAATTTCAGCACCGGGGCGCGTGTATCCACATTCACGGCAGTACTGCGCCGGAGCTTCCCATAATCATAGGTAAATTCATAACGCCCGTCCCTTTCGCAGTTCACGAAATTGCCGGACAGCTCCAGCTCCCTGCCGTCAAGGGTCGCGGAAACGAGCTGCGCATTATACGGCGGCTGGAATATCCCAAGCGAATTCGTGGGTCCACCGCAGATGCGAAATTCCATCGTGCGCCTTTCCAGTGCTCCGTTTTTGTCGGTGCAGGTCATGACCAGACGGTATCTTCCGTCCTGGTCAATGATACCGTTTGACGGAAATGTATAATTTTCTCCGTCCCGGGTGGCTGAAACCGTTATTTCATCAGGGATCGTCAGCTTCACAGCGGAAGAAGCAGTTTCTCCGTCCAGAATGGAACTAACTGCGCGGACGCCGCCTATAAACTCATGATACAGCTCCCCGGAATCATATTTCAGTTCAAGCCTGCCATCTATCGGCTCCGGGATAGTTTCTCCGCTTCCATCGGTAAGGATATCCTGCGTTTCGGTGATGTCCGCGCTGAAAGTCACCTCCACAGGCTCTTCGTTTCCGCGGAGAATATGTGATACCGTAACCGAATACTCTCCCTCGGCGTTTATCACGCTGGTGGGAGAATATGCATATGCCTCGCCGTCGCGGGTTATCCTTATCTGAACGTCATCGTCCTCGGTTGCTATCCAGAGGTACGGCAGAGTATTCTCCGTGCTGAGGAGCGACGTTGCCGCAAACGAAGCATTATCCTCAAAGCTGTAAGCGTATATCTGCCGCTCCTCGTCAAGCACGACTGTCAGCGGGAATTCCTCAGTCAGCAGCGGATCTCCCGCGGCGCTTTCGGAGGTTTCGGCAAATGCCGTGCTTCCGATCAGAACAGTCCCGGCGAGCGCGAGAATAAGAGCCTTAAAGTGCATTTCCCGCCTCCATTGTACGCTGCTTCTGACGGGCAGAGTCTGCCGCTGTCTTCGGACGAAGCCCGTCCTCCTCGGCAAGGAGCTGTGCAAAGGTCATTCTGACCCTTTCAGTTCCCCGAACTGGCTCGCTCTGATTTTTCAGCTCGCTGCCGGGGGCTTCTTCCGGCTTGCTGAATTCCCTGTTCCCATGCCGGGGCTCCGCCTGATGAACTGGCTCGCCGCGCGGCGCTTCCGGCGGTCTGCGCAGTTCCCTGTTCTGGTGTCTGAGCGCAGCCTGCTGCACCAGCTCCTCAAATGTGGGAAGCTTCACCGTGTTCTCACGCTGAGGCTTTCTGCCGTTGACCAGCTGGGAATTCACGCGGCGCTGTTTCTCCTCCCGCAGGGCGGCTAATTCCCTTTCCCACTGCGCTTTTTGCTCACTGTGTGCCGGGTCGTCAAAGTATGTCATTGGGCTCACCACCTGTCGTTAAGATAGCTTTCTATTGCGGAATTCACGGCGCTGTACAGCTTTTCGCCGCTTCTCAGCACTGTGGTGCTCAGATTCTCCGCGGGAATATCTGCTGGCTGAGTGCAGCGGAGCGTGCTGTCCTTTTTCAGCAGCATTTCCGCCTCGTCTGCAAAGCAGTAATAAAGAGTCAGCGTGCCGTCGGACAGCATTTCAGCCGCTTTATCAGCATTGTCGCAATATATACGATCATCCGTAGCACTGGAAGAAATAGCCCTGACCGTCTCCTCATACAGCTCGGAAGAAACGCCGGTCGTAAGTCCCGCGCCGTCCGAAACGGCAGTCATGGAGATACCGCTGCTGTGAACGCAGTAAATCAGCTTTTCGCCGAATGGGATATTGCTGATGAACCGCGAATCCAGCCCATAGCTTTCAGGGTAAGGAAACACCGCGATATCTGCCTGATTATTTTCCAGAAGTGACAGCGCCGATTCGCTGTCGGACTGTATCAGCACGCATTCAGTGCCGATATCCGCCGCGATGTATTCGGCTAATTCAGTCATTTCTGTGCTGTCCATATCCACAGCGCAGCGGAGCTTCCCGGCGGGAAGCATGGGCTTTTCGCCGGCGGAGCAGCCGCAGAGCGACAGAATTCCCGCCGCGCAGAGCAAAGTAATTATTCGTTTCGTCATTTGTTAAACAGCTCCTGCATTGCCTCTGTCGCCACGATATCCACGCTGGTGCGGCTGCTCGGGGAAGTCACCACGAATGCGCGTCCGCGCGGGTTGTTGATTATCTGCTCCTGCTCGCTTTCGTTTATCTCGCCCGCTTTTTCATACAGCTTGCACAGGTCGTGCATATCGTTCGGGGCAAGCGAGAATATAAAGGAATACTGGCAGGCGTTTATTATCGCCGTGGATTTCCGCGCGAGCTCCTCTGTGCCTACGAAATCCTTGATATTCTGTGTAATGATTATCTGCATACCGTTGTATTTACGGATACGCTTCGCAAGCTGGTACATAAAGTCCAGCGCTATCGGGTATTTTTCGTCGATAAAGACGTGCGCCTCGTCTATCACTACGATTATCTTGCGGTCCGCCTTGTGCGCGATGTTATAGTCGCGGTTCTTTATTATCTCATTGTCGAGGTATTTCAGCACCAGCATCATCTGCGCGTTGGCGATTATGTTATTGCGGTTCGCAAGCAGCGACTGGAAATTGAACACCACGAAATTTTCCTGCGTTGAAAGCGTTGAGGGGCTGTTCCACAAATGCGCGTTGCGCCCGCCCTCCGAAAACTTCGAGATGTAGTTCAGCAGAACGCGGAGATTCTTTTTTGTGTACTCGCTGTCGGTGCGCTGGAAGTCTATAAGTATCTTGTCGAACAGATCCTGAAATATAGGATAGTCCTCCGGCTTCAGCGCGGAAAGGTCGGTATCCGCGTCTATCCCGCGCTCGGCGTAGATTCTCGGGAACAGATTGTTGAGGTACTCCAGCGCGTCGTTTTCCGTGTCCGGGAGTATGGTGCGGAAGAATTCCTCCAGAAACTGCAAATGCGCGTTATAGCTGTTGGAGCTTCCCTCTTCCTCATCGTCAGCCCCAAGGATTATCTGGAACGGATTCAGCGTACCCTCGGTGGCTTTTCCGACGTCTATCATCTTTCCGTTGAGGTTCTTTGCGAGATTGTCGTACTCGTTCTCCGGGTCGAGAATAAATATCTTGCTGTTGTCGGCGGCGAGGTTCGCAAGTATCGTTTTGGTCGCGAACGACTTACCGGAACCCGACTTACCTATTATCGCCATGTTGGAATTCACACGCTCGCTGTCGCGCTGGAAGAAGTTCACGAACACGGGATTTCCGCCGGTGGTGCCGAAAGTGATCCCGTTCTTGTCCTGCAAATAGGGGTAAACAAACGGGAATGCGGCGGCAATGGAGCTGGAATGTATCCCGCGGCTCTTCCTGTGGAACGCGTCATACGCAGAGATGTGCGCGCTGACGTAAACGTCAAAGGTCTGCATGAACAGATCCTGCGTCTTGAAGCCGCTCTCCGCAAGCTGGCGCTTGATGTTCTTTTTCAGGGAAACGTAATTAGCCGAGGAGGTCTGCACGGTGGTTCCGTTCTTCATGGCCTCTGCCTGACGCTTGCAGCGCTCCGTCAGCTCGTAATCGTAGATCGTGATGTAGGTGTTCACGTCGTAGAGCGCCTCGTTCTCGCTCTGGAGCATGGAAAGCAGCTCCGCGAGGGAGGCGATGTTCTCCTTTATCTCCATCAGCCTTGACACCTTGCCGGTCTCGTTAGACTGTGAGCGGAGCTCCTCAAGGGAGCGGTCTATTCGCTTTATCGACTGGTATCTGTCCACCGGCTTGAACTTCATGACAACGCGGGTGTTCGGAATATTGAACAGCCGGTAGCCCCATGCGTTTCCCACCGTCAGCGGGTAGTCGAGTATCTTGAGGTTATGCGTTATCAGCCCGTCGTATTTTACTGTTCGGCTGGCGAACTCTATCTTTTTCGGCAGTATCCAGTCCATGTATTCCTCGGGTCTGAGCTTATCAACCTCGCGCTCATCGAAAAGCTGAGTATACTGGTATTTCAGGAATACCGCAAGCTCCTTGCCCTGGAGCTGTCTTGCCTCCATTCCCGCGCTTTTGAGCTGACCTATCGCACCGCGCACCTGCTCGGAAAGTATGGGCTTCTTTTTGTCGAAGAACACAAGATAGTGGAATGAGCGGTAAACCTTGTCCTCAAAGTTAATCCTTTCGATGTTATCTATCCTGTCGTAGATTATGCCGATCCGGGTGGTCAGCTCATCGTCGTTTATCAGCCCGGAAAGGTATGCTTCCTTAAGTTCGGCTATCTTCTTCTTTTCGGAGCGTACATACTCATCGTATATCACCGGACGGTCTATCTTCACGAATGCGCCCATCTGATCCTGCGTTATAGTGCGTATTATAGATCCAAGCGTATTGTCGATAAGGCTGTTCTGCCGCATTTCCGACATGAAGCGGAACTCCACGGAGGGAATCTCAATGACTGCGGCGTAATACTCCTTGTTGTAATCTATGTACTTATCATCAATGCCGGTGAATGGCGTTATATCCGGGACGCTAACGCCATTTTCACCGCCTGCGGTGTGCGGTATCGCCATATATCGCAGCCAGTGCAGGAACAGCATATACACCTTTTCATCGTCGATGGGAAGCATCAGGAATACGAAGAGTATCAGCACACCAATGGCTATCCACCAGCGGTATGGCAGGTTTGACGTCACCACGGCAACGCAGATAAGCGCGCCGAAAAGACCTACCATAATATCAACTATGGAAACGCCCTTGAAAAGCTCCGTTTCAACTTTTGTTCTCTTTGGGATTATTCTCATCTGCCCTCACCTTTCAGTGTGCTTATTTGTCCGGGTCGTCTGTGTCAAGAATGCTCTTTTCGCGGTAGCCGCCGACCCGCATTTCGGGTATGTCGTCAAGGCTGACGCCGCTGGAAGCGCTGCTCCTGTTTGAGGAAACATCGTTTATCGAGCTGATATTCCCGCCGCCGAAATAATCTTCGTGTATATCCAGCGGAGACTGTCCTGTAACGCTGAAATCCTGCGTCGTTCCGCCGAAATAATCCTCGCGAATATCCAGCGGGGATTTTTCCGAAACGCTGAAATCCGGCGCGCTCACGTTAAAGTAGTCGTTCACTACATCTCCGTAGTCCGGCGCTCTGCCGCTGACCTCGAAATCCGGCTTTACGGAAGAAGTCGTGGTACCCGGGAACGAGTTTATGTAGCCCTCTATCTCGCTCTGGGTCGGGGATTTCTCCTGCCTGCTTTCTGTGGATGACGTACTGTCGCGGGAATCGTTTATCGAGCCGGAAACAAAATCGGCTCCGCTGTCCCCGCCACCGCCGAAGTGGTTCTCCACGATATCACCAAAGTCCGGGGCGCGCCCGCTGACCTCGAAATCCGGCTTTACGGAAGAAGTCGTTGTACCCGGGAAAGAATTGATGTAGCCCTCTATCTCGCTCTGGGTCGGGGATTTCTTTCCACCGTCCGCCTTTGCTTTATCCGGGAACAGTTCGCTGTAATCTACGTTCTTCATTGCGGAAAGCGGGTCGGCGCTGAATTTCTCACGCGCCTTATCGACTTCGGACATATTCTCGCGGTCGTAGTCCTGCTCCCATTTCTCCTCGTCCACCTCGGGAATGGTATCAAGACCCGTGCCGTTATCGTCGCCCGCGAATACGCCGCTTTCGGAGCTTTCCTCATCGTCCTCGCTCCAGTTGTCCTCGTCCTCTTCGCTGATAGTTCCGAGGTCGGGAGCGTACTTGTCCTCAGCAGCCCACTTCGGATCGTCCTCGCCGGCTTCCGGGATCGCTTCCGTGCCGCTGGTGTATTTCTCAGTCAGCGACTCCTTGGACATTCCGTCGTTCAGCTTTTTGCCAAAATTACCCTCGAATGCAAGCGGATTCTTAGCTTTTGCGAATTCCTGCATTTCTATTTCCTGACCGCCCGCAAATTTTCCGGAAGGTTTACCTGCGCCGCTGAATTTCTGGCTTGCAGATTTGGAATTATTGCTGAATATTCTGTCCTTTAATCCGCCCATGCCTTCCTTTGCCATATTCCATGCCTTTCGCCGCATACCCATGGTCGCAGCGCCGAACAGCATAGAACCCTTGCCCATGGAGGCGCGCTCATCATGCCCTGCCGCGGTGCTTACCAGACTTGTCAGCGTCGGAGCGGATTTCAGCACCGCATACATTCCGCCTATGATGAACACTAGTTTCAGGACATAACCGCCCGCCAGGTCAATTACCCCGTTATCGAAAAACTGTATCTCGTCGCCCATTATTATAGGTACAAGCATCAGGAAGATACGCATACCGAGCGCTGCGCCAACGCCAGAAATGCACTTTCCTATGAACAAACTGCGCCATTCTCTGAATTTCTGACCATCGTCAAGCACTATTGTCGCAGAGAAATACGGCGAAACAACGTACAACAGGGCAATATCATATATACGCTTGATAAATGTCACAAGGCATATAAGCGTGATGATGAGACAGCCTATCGCCGAAGCGAATCCGATGATGTAGTCAATCTCAGAAATATTGATATCGAC
This sequence comes from uncultured Clostridia bacterium, assembly GCA_937893735.1. Lineage (GTDB taxonomy): Bacteria > Bacillota > Clostridia > Oscillospirales > Ruminococcaceae > CAG-115. Next base: position 8,615 of record CALBGD010000427.1, read on the forward strand.
CGCGAAATTCAGATACCCATAATTGGGGAATTCCGCGTTGTGCGTGAGCTTATACCACGGAGCTGACGGGTCTGTCAGCGAAAATGCCTGCTTTGCCTCGTTCCAGCCGCCCTTTCCGGCGTTGACCGAGGAAACCGCAAGAATAATGCTTCCGATCGACATATCGCCGGAACTGCCAGAAATTGCGTTAGCAGTTGCTTTCAGCACCACGGAAAGGAGCTGCATTCCTACCCATACTATAAGCGGCACCATCAGGAACGCTATCATCGTCTTGAATGCTGCGGTCATGACTCTGCCGACCGGACGTCTTCCCTCGAAATCGAAATCCAGGGTGGATCTCATCACGGAATACACTGCGAACATTATAGCAAGCGCCAGCGCAATGAATGTGACCCCAGCAATGATACTTCGCATATTTGAGTGGAATATCACATAATTAAGAAGCGTATCGCTCTGCTGTATTCCGTGCTCGTCAAGATATGTTATATCCGAGAGTCCTATCAGCACATCAAAACCTTTCGTAAGCGTATCAAGCAAGTCAAGAGCGCCGCAGTAATGCGAATACAGATCCGCATAAAGTACATTCGCGATATTAACAAATATTGAATTCCAGAGGTTTTCAATAACAGGGAAAACATAGGGCTGAAGAATATCCTCAAATATCCAGTTGAAAATAGACGAGAGGATATTCCCGAGCCATGTCATAAGCGGATTTATCAGCTTATTTGCGACCCAATCGTACACGGAATCAAATATTCCAAGGGTCTGTATCGGCATATTCTCTCAACCTCCTGCTATCTTTTATCTTCATCTGTTTCGGGCGGATCCGGTATATTGTCCAGCGCTGAACTTAGTTTATTCCCCGCGTTGAACGAACCCGGATTTTCCCCGCCGGTGAACGCTCCGGAGCTTCCCGCGCCGCCCTTTGCAGCTGAGCCAGCTGCTTCCATTCCGCCTGCGCCAGCACTGCCTGCACCAGCGCCAGCTCCTGCCGCGCCCGCGCCTCCGGTGGCGGCGGCAATGCCCATCATAGCCGCTTCGCGTGCAAGATGCCCTATAACGTCCATGCTGTCGCGCTCAGCCATTGCTGCCTCCGGGCTTATCAGCTCGGTTATCAGCGTTGAGGACTTCCACGCGGCATAGAAGCTCGCCACCATGAACAGCGTTTTCAGTATGCTGTCTATTGTGGTGCTTGCGCCGTAAAGCCGCAGATTCGGTGTGAATATTATCGGCGTCAGCATGAACACCAGTTTCATTGAGATAACTATTCCGAAGCCGGTGAAAAGCTTGCCAATGAACATCTGCCGCCATTTTCCGAATACGGCGCCGCCGTCCAGCGGCATTGCGGATACAAACAGCGGTGCAGTCAAATACAGCATGGCTACTTCGATAATGCGCCTGATGAACACAAACATAGCGCATATCATGATATGATGATGATAATGCACGCCAGATAAACGAATACGAAATTGAACGAAGCGCCGCTTACCATCTTACCGGCTGCGGAATTGTCCACCTTGTCCTTAAGGGTGCTGTTCCATTCGCCGAGCTGCTGGTCGCCCTCCGCCGGCTGTATCTGTGAAAGCTCCTCGTCGGTGAGCTGATCGGTTCCGGAGTAGCTCCAGTTCACGCTTGGGGTCATGTTGAAATCCCGGCATATCTGCGCGTCGTTGTAAACCGAATACTGATTGCCGTATTGGTCAAGTTCGCCGCGGTAGTACTTACCGCGTATTCCCTCGGTAAAGCTGTCTCCCTGAATATTTGTGTCGCCGAACGTACCTGACAGGAATATCACCGTTGAGGTGGACGGAATGGAGTCCGTTCCGTAAGCGCCCATGACCGCGCGCTCCGTCGATACCAGCAGCGTGGAAGAAAGCTGAAGCCCGAAGAACATCATAATCGGTATTATCGCAAAGGAAATGCAGGCTTTCAGCGCGTTTTTCATTACCTCGCCGACCGGGTGCCGGTTTTCAAGCGCGTAGGAACCCATCGACCTTGTTACCGAATATATCGTGAAAATAAAGCACAGTGCAATACCGATGAATATAATATACATAAGCGCAGTGCTTATGCTGTCATGAGTAACGAACACGTCCAGCAGGTACATTTCTTCGCCGTTATAGCGCACTTTATCCGTCCCGGCGAAAATGTTGAATATGCTCTCAAAAAAATCCACCAGACGGAAAAGTATATACATAAAGTTACGCAGCGCCGCCCCAAACAGGAGGTAAATAATGTTGATCAGCCAGTCAATGACGATATCGCACACAGAAATAAGGGGATTTATGAGAGCACGGAAAGCGCCTCCCAGCACATCGGAAAGCCAGCTTGTAACTGTCGTTATCCAGCCGTCAAGTACTATTGGGCTCATGATGTGCCCTCCTTTCTTATCTTACGATGAATTTTCTGCGCGTCCTGATGAAGAACACGACGCCTGCCACAACTATCGCCGCGCCCAGAATTATCGTGACGACCGCCATTGCGTCCATGCGGTACACTATCTGAAAGCTCTGCGAGGTGAAATTTCCCGCCGCGTCGTATACCGTCACGGTGTAATATCCCGGCTCGGTAAGTTCAAGGCTTTTCTTATCGACCGGTTCGCCGTTTTTGGTTACGGAGTAATCCGAGATATCATCGGATATCAGGCGGATATAGACCGAACTTCCGCTCGACTTCATGTTCTCGTCAAGCCCCTCAAGCGCAAACTCCGGGGCTTCGTTATCCAGCACGAATTTCTCCGTGAATCTGTACGAACCGTAGGTTATCTCGAAATTATACGTTCCGTCCCTGCCGAGAGCCGCACGGCGCTTTTCGCTGCGTATCAGGCTTCCGTCAAGCGCCGCGGAGGTTATCTCGCAGCCCTCCGGGACGGTATACTCCGTAAGTCCGCGCACCGCGCCTCCTATCACATCGAACCGGAATTCCGCAGGCTCTGCGCCGTCGTATATCCTGACGGTGTATTTGCCGCGGTCGCCTATCGTTGTGAGCTGCCCCAGTGAAGCGCCGTCCCCGTCCACAACATCGTACTCCACGTTGTCCAGGAACATCAGCTCCACGCTGCCCGCCGATAGCGTCCCCGGGGGAACGCTGCAATAGAACTGCGTTCCGTTTTCCGTGGTGAGCAGCACTTTGTCGTCCCGCACCTGCGCTGATAATCCGTCGGAGATATCGCCGTCCGGAGCCGTGACCTCTGCCGTGTCCGATGTTTCTGCGGAGTCCGCAGTCGGCTCAGGGTCGCTGTCCGCCGTTATTTCCGACGGCTCGCTGGTTTCTGCATCTCCGCGCGATGTGGAAGCGCTGACATTTCCGTTTCCATCATCGTCTATCACCCAATATTCTTCGGTGGAGGGCGGGGTTTCTTCGGTGGGTGCGGAGGTTTCCGCAGGCTTCATTATCCGGAACCGGAAAAAACCATAGTAGACCTGATTTTCCTTACCGCCGACAAGCGAAGCTCCGTCCGCTTTCAGCGTCAGAGTATACTGACCCTCCCGGGTGTAGATCTCGCCCTCGTGGAATTCCGCAGGCTCGCCGTTTATCGAAAGCTCCGCTGTGACGTTCGCCGGGAGGTCTACCTTTACAGGGATCTCCACCATTGCGCCGTTCGCGGCGTTGGAATAGAACACGATCTGGTTCGCGAAAACCTCCTCATAAAGGCGGTAATACGAATCGTAGGTCTCCTTTATGTCGGAATATATGTACTCCGTT
>CALBGD010000428.1 GCA_937893735.1 uncultured Clostridia bacterium
GAGCCACCGGCGGTCTGAAGGACAGTATCGTTGACTACGGCGACAACGGTATCGGATTCACATTCCAGAGCTACAATGCACACGATATGCTCGGCGCGATCCAGCGTGCAAAGGGAGCATACGATAACCGTATGTCATGGGGCAAGCTTGTTACAAGAGCAATGAAGGCGGATTTCAGCTGGGCTCAGTCAGCTAAACTGTATATCGGTCTTTACAAGGAGCTCTGCGGCGAGTAAGCTATAAACTGATATTTTAAACCGCGCTCAGAACGGGCGCGGTTTTTTTGTGTAAAAAAAATCTAAAAAAAAGTAAAAAGCACTTGATTTTTTTGTTAAAATATGCGACAATATAAAATGTATAGTTATGCTGAAAAGCAAACAGTAAATGTTGTTACAAAGGACGTGTGCTGATGGCGCAGTTTTTCAATTTTAAGGAAGATTATTTCGGGCTGACTGACAATGATGTGGAAAAAAACACGGAGATGTACGGCCTTAACATATATACCAAGAATGACAAGCCGAGGGAGTGCTTCAATCCGGGAAAGGTCATCTTTTCTCCGGCGGTGCTGCTTATGTTCATTGCTGGAGTTCTAAGCTTTTTCAGCAATGGGATACTTACCGGTCTAATGATAATCCTGCTGGATATCGTTTATGTTGTCATAAGCGTAAAGGCTGGCACTGGTTCAGACCAGCAGCTTGACAATATCCGTGAATCTACCGTTGTGAAGTTCCGGGTTATTCGGCACGGAAAAATGGAGCTTATCGAAAAGGAATACATAGTCCCGGAGGATATAATCATAGTTCAGGCGGGGGAGTGCGTCCCGGCGGACGCGCTGATTCAGGAGTCCCGCGACCTTACGGTTGACGAGAGCATTTTCACAGGCTCGAACAAGCCCGCCGCAAAGTACGCCGGAGGTATATCCAAATCCGAGCTGAAGCCGACATTTGTGTACAGCGGCACCAAGGTCCTCACCGGAGTTGCAGTCTGCAAGGTAAGCGCGACTGGCGTTGACACGAAATACTATCACAAGCTGGGAGAAGTCGTTCCCAAGCATCGTTATTTCACGTCAATGGAGCGTATTGTGCAGAAGCTCCTGCCGCTCTGCTCCGCCACTTCGGCTGTTCTGGCGCTTATTTCGATGGTCGCGTGGATACTCTACGGCAACGAGGTTTTCGAATCCGCAATGCGAGGGATAACACTCGGCTTGTGCTTTCTGCCGACCGGGCTTGACACGATAATAAGAATTTACTACACCCGCTGCGCTTCCGAAATGAGCACCAGGAGCGCGCTTGTAAAATCGCTCTCCGACATTGAAAAGCTTAACACCATGTCCGTCCTGTGCGTGGAAAAAGAGGGCGCGATTTCAAAGAGCCGTCTTGAGGTACAGGACATCTTCTCGCCCAGTCAGGAGCTGATGTTCAAGATATCCGCGCTTGCCATTGAGCCGGACACGACCGACGAAGCCGAGCGCGCCCTGCTGGTAAAGGCGGCGTTCTTTGACGAGAAGATATCCTCGCTTTATGAGCATTATAAGTTCGTGGAGCGTATCCCGGACAGCAACGACCTGATGAGCGGAGCGCTTTGGGAGATAGGCGAATCCAGGCTGTACTGCATAAAGGGCACGCCGGAGCAGATTCTCCCGCTGTGCAAGTTCCACGGCGAGGAGCTCTACGTCGCCCAGAAAATGAAGAAGGAGTATTACTCCCACGGCTGGCAGGTAATGGCTGTTGCCTGCGCGGACGCCGAAGAGCGCGACTGTGATGAGACCGCGGGATTCTCGTACACTTTCGTGGGATTTGCGGCGTTCTCCGCGCCTATGAGGGATTCCGTGCCGTCTGCGATAAAGACCTGCCAGCGTGCAGGAGTCCGTGTTGTGATGTTCACCGAGGATAATGCGGAATCCGCCGCCGCGACCGGAAAAATGATAGGCCTTTCCGGAAAGGTGGTCACCGGACGCAGCATTTCCGAATCCGTAAAGTACGGCTCGGAGCTTCCGCTTGACGCAGACATCTACGCGCGTGTAACTCCGGAGCAGAAGCTGTATGTTATCGAACAGCTCCGTAAGAGCGGCGAGGTGGTTGCGATGACCGGCACCCGCGCCGAGGACGCAGAGGCAATGGAGCGCTCCGACATAGGAATAACGATTTCGGAAAACGCTTCCGGAAGCGCATTTGAGGCCGCCGATGTCATCATGCATGACGATAATCTTGCGGCTGTCGCGGGAATGATAGCCTCCGCACGGCAGGTACACCGGAACATTAAGCGTGCCTGCGCAGTGATGATCTCCGGATATCTCGCTCTGATCCTTCTCAGCACGCTGAATCTTTTCGGAAATTCGCAGCTTATGCTGAATCCCGCTCTTATTGCGGTGCTGACTATGTTCATTCTGCCGGCCGCGGCATTCGCAGGCTTGTGTAACCGCGCTGACATGAAAAACAATATGCCGCCTTCCGACTTCATCACAAACAGGAACATAAATTACCGGTTCGTTCTGCGGGCGGTTATCGTCGGAGCGCTCTGTGGAGCGGTTTCGATAGCCTCCTATATGTTCATGTACAACGGCACGAATGTTGACTTCGCCAGAAGCTGCTCCCTGCTGAGCTTCGGCTTCTGCACATCGCTGTTCACATTCATCAATCTCACGCCCGGAAACCCGTTCCGCGGCTTGTCTGAGGCGGGAAAACCCGCACTGCTGGGAGTTCTTGCACCCGCTGTGACAGCAATCCTTCTCGTTTTCATTCCCGGTCTGAATTCCATCTTTGGAATGACCGGAATTGACCTGCTTGCCACCCTGATTTCCATTGTGACCGGAATAATTCCGCCGCTTGGGTATGTAGTGGTACGCTCGATAATTAAATTTGAATAAGGAGCTTGTATGAAGAAATTTCTGTATTACCTGAAACTGGTGCTCTGCGGAATCGTATTCGGTATCGCGAACGTTATCCCCGGAGTTTCCGGCGGAACGATGCTTGTCGTGTTCGGTATCTACGACCAGCTTACCGAGGCGATATCCGGGATCAGGGCGATTTTCAAGAACATCGTGTTCCTGATATTCTTCGGAATAGGCGGCGCGATAGGAATTCTCGGCTTTGCGGCTGTCGTTACATATCTGTTTGAGAATTTCGGTGTCCAGACCAATATGTACTTCATAGGTCTTATTGTGGGAAGCATTCCGATGATATACCGCATGGGAACCTCTGAAAACAAGCTGAAACCCGCCTGCGCGGTTCCATTTGTTATCGCGATAGTGCTGGTTGTTGGGCTCACAGTGCTGAATAATTACATGGAGGCTGCAAACCTTATTCCCGGCGCGGAGGCAGTTGAAGGATTCAGCCTGTTCATGACCATCAAGCTGCTCATCTGCACGTTTGTTGCGGCGGTTG
>CALBGD010000429.1 GCA_937893735.1 uncultured Clostridia bacterium
GATTCCCTCGCCATGCTGGAGGGCGACGGCAGGGAGATAGAGGTCAACGGCAGATGGTACATCGCCAAGGCGATCCCGCTGGAGCGCGGAGCGGCTCTCACGGAGTCCCGCGGGAGGAAAGGTAAGCGCGGCGAGGCTCAGGACAGCGAGGAAGTAAGCGTCCTGTTCTTCGAGGATATCACCAGCCTGAAGGACTTGCAGGACGAGCACCGCAAGTCAAAGCCGGTGGTTGCGATAATCTCTGTGGACAACTACGATGAGACCGTCGGCAACAACCGCGAGAGTGAAAAGACCATCATCAGCGCGCAGATAGACAAGCTGCTGGAGAATTACTTCTCGCAGAAGAACGCCGTGCTGAGAAAGATCTCCGGCGACAAGTTCATCGTTGTCCTCGAGGACAGATATGTACAGGAAATGGCGGACGAGCGCGTGAAGCTCCTTGAAGAGGTACGCCAGAATATAAAGCTAAACGACCGCACCCCCGTGACGCTTTCGATAGGCGTGGGCAGAACGGCGTTCACCCTCGCGGAGAGCGAGAGCTACGCATGGGAGGCGCTCAACAAGGCGATAGGCAGAGGCGGCGATCAGGCGGTGATACGCAACGGCGCCGGCTATGACTACTTCGGCGCGGAAACCCAGCGCACCGAGCGCAACAGCGGCAGCGTCCGCACCAGAATAACCGCCGACCGCATAAAGGCGCTGATGAACTCCGCAGACAAGGTGTACATAATGGGACACAGCTACGGGGACTACGACAGCGTTGGCGCGGCGATAGGGCTTGCTGCGTCGCTCCGGCGCATGGGCAAGGACGCCTACGCCTGCATAAGCCGCGAGCTGGATTCCAGCGGGAACCGCAGGAACCTTTCGGAGAACCTCCTCCAGCGCTTCGACAGACCCGAGGACGAGCCGCAGCTCTATGAGCCGGGGCTGTTCCTTGAGCCAAAGGTGGCGGCTCTGAGGTTCAACGAGAACTCTCTGCTGTTCATCGTTGACACCCACATCGAGAAAAAGGTCGAGAGCCGGGAGCTCTACGAAAAGGCGGACCCGAGCCACATCGTCGTGATAGACCACCACCGCAAGGCGGACAACGAGATACAGGCAGCGATAAGCTGGGTGGACCCCAACGCTTCCTCCGCTTCGGAAATGGTCACGGACCTGATCCAGTACTTCGGCGACGCGGGTAAGCTCCAGCCGCTGGAGGCTGAGGCTCTGCTGGCGGGGATCACCCTCGACACCAAGGATTTCGTTATGCGCACAGGCGAGGCAACGTTCGAGGCCGCCGCGCGGCTCAAAAAGTGCGGAGCCAACACGATACTCGTCAAGGAGCTTTTCGCGACCTCCAAGGAGGACAGGATACACAAGTCGCAGGTGGTTGCAAAGGCGTATTTCCTGCGCGGCTTCGCGGTTTCCATCGTGGAGGAGAGTTTCAGCAATATCCGCGTGGTATGCTCGCAGGCGGCTGACGAAATGCTCAACATCACCGGCGTTGACGCCTCTGTGACCGTTTATCCGATTGAAAACGGCTGGAGTTACAGCGCGCGTTCCCTTGGAAAGGTGAACGTTCAGGTGCTGATGGAGAACATAGGCAACAAGAAGGACGACGGCGGCGGTCATCTCACGATGGCCGGCGCACAGCTCTACAACATATCTAAGGAAGAGGCAGTGCAGAAGCTCGAGGACGCGATCGAGAGCTACTACAACAATCTGCCGCAGGAATAAGGAGGAAAACACAATGAAGGTAATTCTGCTTCAGGACGTTAAGGGCACAGGCAAGAAGGGCGAGGTCAAGGAAGTCAAGGACGGCTACGGCGTAAACTTCCTTATTAAAAAGGGACTCGCGCAGGAGGCTTCCGCAAAGAACCTGAACCTGCTTCAGGGTCAGAAGGACTCCGCACAGCACAAGATAGACGTTGACGTGGCAAACGCCAAGGAGATCGCAGAGAAGCTGAAGGACAAGAAGATCACCGTAAAGGCTAAGGCAGGTCAGAACGGCAGACTGTTCGGCACCGTGACCTCCAAGGAGGTCTCCGCGGCTATCAAGCAGGAGATCGGCTGCGACGTTGACAAGAAGAAGATCGTGCTTAACCTCAAGATAGAGGGCTTCGGAGATTTCGCGGCTGAGGCAAAGCTGTACGCGGGCGTTTCCGCAAAGTTCACAGTAAGCGTAGTCGAGGGCTGATATGGCGGAGTATGACCTCTCCGGTATAAATATCCCGTACAATCTCGACGCGGAGCAGTCGGTGCTGGGCGCTGTCCTCATGAGCAGCGACGTTATGAACGACCTTGTGTCGGTGCTCCAGCCGGAGTATTTCTACGCGGATATAAACCGGAACGTGTTCGGCGTAATGCTGAATATGTTCCTTGCCAACGACAGGATAGACATCGTCACCGTCCTTGAAGCGACCATGCGTCAGGGAGTTTTCGAAACGGTGGAGCAGGGCAAGGAGTACCTCACCCGCATAATGCAGGCGGTTCCGAGCATTTCCTCCGTTGAGAAGTACGCGGCGATAGTCACCGACAAGTACATGGCGCGCAGCCTTATTTTCGCCGCCAAGGACATAATCGACGCGGCAAACGAGGGCGCGGAGGACGCGAACACCCTGATAGATTTCGCGGAGCAGAAGATCTTCGATATCCGCAACGGCACAGATGTCAAGGGACTTACGCACATCAGCGGCATAGTCCTCGAGAACATGAACGCCATCAACGAGCTGTACAAAAAAGCGCGCAGCGGCAATGGTCCCAGCATAACGGGACTTTCCACGCTGTACCGCGAGCTCGACAAGCGAATATACGGACTCAACCGCTCCGACCTGATAATCCTCGCGGCGCGTCCCGGTATGGGTAAGACCTCGTTTGCAATGAACATCGCAACGAATGTCGGAAAGAAATATCCGGACAAGTCGATAGCCGTGTTCAGCCTTGAAATGTCCAAGGAACAGATCGTAAACCGTATGATAAGCAGCGAGGCGTCGCTGACTTCGGAAAGCATGAAAACCGGCGATATCCCGGAGGAAAAGTGGAAGGACATCGGCAGGGCTGCGGACGTTCTCTCCAGGCTGAACATCTACATTGACGACACCACGGGCGGCGCCACCGTCGCGGCTATGAAGGCGAAGCTCCGCAGAATGAAGAATCTCGGGCTGGTGGTCATCGACTACTTACAGCTCATGACCTCCAACAAGAACTACAACGGAAACCGCGTTGTGGAGATCTCCGAGATAACGCGAAATCTGAAGATAATGGCAAAGGAGCTGAACGTTCCGGTCATCACGCTGTCGCAGCTTGCGAGAGGTCCCGAGCAGCGCCCGGACAAGCGCCCCATGCTTTCCGACCTGCGTGAATCCGGCTCTATCGAGCAGGACGCGGACATCGTAATGTTCCTCTACCGCAACGCGTACTACGACAAGACCGACCCGAATGTAAATTCCTGCGAATGCATCGTCGCAAAGAACCGTCATGGCGAAACCGGAACCGTTCCGCTCGGCTGGGACGGAGAATACACACGCTTCACAAACGCGGAGTTCCGCAGTGAGCAGTAACGAGGTCTGCAATGGACTTTCTTGAAAAGATAAGGTCGGCGGTGTCCGACTACAAAATGTTACAGAGGGGTGACGCCGTGGTTGCCGCGCTTTCCGGCGGGGCGGACAGCGTTTCCCTGCTTTATGCGCTGAACGAGCTCTCGGGGGAGCTTGGCATAACCGTTTCGGCGTGCCACATCAACCATCACCTCCGGGGTGAGGAGAGCGACGGCGATATGCGCTTCTGTCAGGAGATGTGCTCCCGGCTGGGTATCCCGCTTTTCGTTCGGGAGGCGGAGGTAGGCTCCATGCAGCAGAAACACGAGAGCCTCGAGGAATGCGCCCGCCGCGTGCGGTACGATTTCTTCGCGGAGGTGTCCGCAGGGAAGAAGTTAGCCACCGCTCACAGCTCGAACGACTGCGCGGAAACAGTTCTGCTGAACCTCATGCGCGGCACCGGGCTCAAAGGTCTGTGCGGCGTCCCGCCGGTACGCGGGAATATCGTGCGCCCGCTGATATACTGCACCCGCGCCGATGTGGAGGAATACTGCAATAGCCGGGGTCTGTCGTGGGTCACGGACAAAACGAACCTCTGCGACGATTACACACGGAATAAAATACGGCATATAATACTCCCGGAAATGCTGAAAATAAACGGCTCCCTGTTCTCCACGATGAACCGCATGGAAAAAAGCCTGCGCGAGGACAGCGATTTTCTGGAGGATATGGCGCGGCAGGCGCTTGAATCCGCGAGAAAGCCCGGGGGCTACGATTCCGCAGAGCTGGCGAAGCTCCCGAAGCCGGTTCAGAGCCGCGCGATAAAGCTCATCTTCTTCGCAGGAGGAATAGAGCCCAGCGCGCTGCGGATAAACACCGCCGCTGATATCCTCGCCGCCGGGCGCGGGAAATTCAATCCCTGCCGCGGAAAATTCTTCGTGGTGAAGCGAGGCACTGCTTACATCGAGGAGGCGGAGCAGCACTACCGCAAGCATGAAGCCTAGTTTTTCGACAAACGGCGGTTTCTGTATCAAATTTTCAGCAAATATTCACCGAAATTATTTGCATTTTGTTTCAAAGTGTGGTATAATATTTTTTGTCCGAATAAAAGGGGACAATTATATCATCTTACTATTAAGATCCACCTCTTAATTATAAAATCCGAGGAGTAATTTCCGGAAAGGCGGTATTAATGAATTCAAACAAATTAAAGGGTGTAATTATTTATCTGGTAATTATCTTCCTGCTTATTATCGGGCTTGTTTCCGTACTTAACATGGCAACAAGCGCGGGGAGCACAGTGACTACTTATTCCAGCGTTATTGCGGAGTTCGATTCGCTGAACGTGTCCGAGTACAAGCTCGACCTCGGCAGCGGCGCTCTGACATACCGTCTGAAAGGCGAGGACAGCAGCAAGCCGCTGCACACATACACGGTGCCGAATGTCAGCATTTTCATCAACGACATAAATTCCGGCTACAACGAGGAGGGTCACATGGCGTACTACCGCCAGCGCTACAACGAGGCGAACCCTACCTCTCCGCTGGTCGAGGACTATATCCCGATTTCTGACAATACGTTCCTGACGAGCGTGCTTCCGTACCTCCTGCTTGTGGGCGTAATGATAATCTTCACTGTTATCGTAATGCGCCAGAGCACAGGCGGCGGAAAAATGTCCACGTTCTCACGCGCGAACGTCCGTCAGCAGACCGGCAAGAAGGTCACATTTGACGACGTAGCCGGCGCAGACGAGGAAAAGCAGGAGCTCGAGGAGATCGTTGACTTCCTGAAGAATCCCGGAAAGTACCGCGAGATCGGCGCGAGAGTTCCCAAGGGCGTTCTGCTTGTGGGCCCTCCCGGAACAGGTAAGACCCTGCTTGCAAAGGCAGTCGCAGGCGAGGCGGGAGCTCCGTTCTTCTCCATAAGCGGTTCCGACTTCGTTGAGATGTTCGTCGGCGTTGGTGCTTCCAGAGTGCGCGACCTGTTCGAGCAGGCGAAGAAAAAGACCCCGTCCATCATCTTCATTGATGAGATAGACGCGGTAGGACGCCAGAGAGGCGCAGGCCTCGGCGGCGGCCATGACGAGCGCGAGCAGACCCTGAACCAGCTGCTTGTTGAGATGGACGGCTTTACCGAGAACGACTCCATAATCGTAATGGCGGCTACAAACCGCCGTGATATCCTTGACCCGGCTCTGCTCCGTCCCGGACGCTTCGACAGACAGATCGTCGTAAGCTACCCCGACATCAAGGGCAGAGAGGAGATACTCAAGGTACACACCAGAAACAAGAATATGGGTCCTGACGTTGACCTCAAGACCATTGCGGCTACCACCGCAGGCTTCACCGGCGCAGACCTTGAGAACCTCGTGAACGAGGCGGCTCTGCTTGCGGCGAGGGCAAACCGCCGCGCCATCACCAAGCAGGATATCGAGGAGGCTACCATCAAGGTGGTTGCAGGACCCGAGAAGAAGTCCCGCGTTGTCACCCCAGACGAAAAGCGCCTTACCGCTTATCACGAATCTGGTCACGCGATAACCACCTACTTCTGCAAGACGCAGGATAAGGTGCATCAGGTGTCCATCGTTCCGCGCGGCATGGCGGGCGGATTCACGATGCACGTTCCTGAGAAGGACAGATCCTTTGTAAGCAAGACCTATATGGAGGAGGAGATAATCGTTCTCCTCGGCGGACGCGTGGCTGAGAAGCTCATTCTTGACGACATTTCCACCGGCGCTTCCAACGATATCGAGCGTGCGACCTCCATTGCAAGGAACATGGTAACGCGCTACGGCTTCTCCGAGAAGCTCGGTCCGATACTCTACGGCCACGAGAATCAGGAGGTGTTCCTCGGCAGGGATTACTCGCAGGGACGCAACTACTCCGAGAATGTGGCGGCTGAGATCGACGGCGAGATACGCGAGCTCATCGAGACCGGCTACGAGAAGGCAAAGGAGATACTCACCGAGCATCACGACCTTCTGGAGCGCTGTGCGCAGTACCTCATGAAGCATGAGAAGATAGAAGGCGTGGACTTCTACCGTCTGATGGCGGACGAGATAGACATCGACGGCAACGAAAAGCCGAAGCCCGCTGAGAATATCCCGGACATCACGGCTGAAAAGCCCGAGAGCGACGAAATGCCCGAGGTAGACCTCCCGGAGGACAAGGCTGAGAACAAGCCGGAGGATAAGCCCTCAGACAACGCGCAGAACTGAATAAGATAAAGATACTGAGCCGCCCGCTTCCCGGGCGGCTCTTGGTGTGAAAAAAAGGAGAATAATATGGAGCTTGAATTTAAGGACGTGGCTCCCTCGCTGGAGGAATACAAGGAAATGCGCCGGCTGGTTAATTTCATGCCGCTTTCCGACCGTATTTGCAGGAACGTGCTGAACAACGCGTTTCACATCACAACTGTGCGCGACAACGGCAGGTGCGTGGGAATGATTCGTGTGCTTTCCGAGGGCGGCTACGCAAATTTCATCACGGACGTGATAGTTATTCCTGAGTACCAGCACCAGGGAATCGGCAAGCAGATGATGCACCGCACGATGGATTATCTCTATTCCACGCTGGAGCCGGGGGAGAAGATAGTGGTTTACCTGATGTCCGCAAAGGAGCGCGAGCCGTTTTACAGGCAGTTCGGATTCCGCGACAGACCCAACGAGCTGCTTGGCGCGGGAATGAGCCAGTGGCTGGAAAAATAGTCAATCCATTCATGAAAGGTGTACGCAAAGTGAAAATTTTGTGTAAGTAATCGTCTAATTCACGAATGATGTTGACATCGCCCGAGTAATATGGTAGAATGAAGATGATACATAAGCAGTGATTCTGCTGTGTAAAATAGTATGCCACAGGCTTCTGGTTGACCTGTGAAGAGAAGAAATGAGGTTTTTATATGCAGAGAGTATGCCCCAAGTGCAACACACTGGTTACAGGTGAAGGTTCCTTCTGTCCGTCATGCGGCGAGCCGCTTCCCGCGGCTGTTCAGCTTGACAAGGCTCCGCAGACCGCTCCTATGAGCACCGACCCTATCCCGAATTACGGCGCCCAGCAGGGCAATCCGAACCCCGGATATTCCGCACCGCAGCCCGGGACCATTCCCACCAGCGGGACTTCCAGCACACAGTACAATAACAATACCCAGTTCAACAATAATGTTCAGCCGGTGAACGATACTCCCATGACGCTCGGTCAGTGGGTCGGCACGATAATCCTTACCACATGGTTC
>CALBGD010000430.1 GCA_937893735.1 uncultured Clostridia bacterium
AGGGCTCCGTCCGTTCCGGAAAGACGTGGATATCGCTGATAGGCTGGGCGCTGTGGGTGGCTTCCCGCCCGCGGGACTACCTGTACATGATGACAGCAAAATCGCTTCAGACCCTGAAGCGAAACTGCCTGCTGCCGCTTCAGGAGCTTATCGGCGAAAGAAATTTCACATTCTCGCTCTCCTCAAAGGAGGGCGTTCTTTTTGGCAGAAAGATAATGCTGGAGGGCGCGAACGACGCGCGTTCCGAGAACAAGATACGAGGAATCACGCTGGGCGGCGCTTACTGCGACGAGCTCACGCTGTTCCCGGAGGACTTCTTCACCATGCTGCTGTCGCGACTGTCCGCGCCCGGCGCGAAGCTGTTCGCGACCACCAACCCGGACGCTCCGACCCACTGGCTGAAGAAAAAGTACCTCGACAACGAAGCCCTTGCGGACGACCTGCTGAGTATATTTTTCAGCATTGACGACAACACAACGCTCCCTGCGGACTACGTTGCCAGCCTGAAAAAAGAGTACACCGGCGTATTCTACGACCGCTTCATTCTCGGCAAGTGGGTAGTCGCCGCCGGCGCGATCTATCGGGTTTTCTCGGATAATATCCCCGCGTTCGCAGCGCCGGAGCCGCTCCCACGGCTGGACATGATAAACGTCGGCGTGGATTGGGGCGGCAACGGCTCGGCTCACGCTATGGTCGCCACGGGCATGACCTCCGATTACGGGAAGCTCATTGCCCTGCGGAGCGAACGCGTTCCCGCCACCGGACTGACCCCGCAGCAGATATACAAGCGTATATACGAGTTCTGCGAGGGCGTTCAGCGGGATTACGGCAAAATCGAGGACATCTACGCCGACAGCGCCGAGCAGACGCTGATTTCCGGCTTGCGGGAATACATAAAGCCGCTCGACCTGACCGTGAAGAACTCCATGAAGCGCCCGATAATCGACCGTATCCGCGCGACGACCATGCTGATGGGCGGCGAAAGATTCCTGCTGACTTCCGATTGCGAAACGCTGCGGGAGGCGTTTCAGGGCGCAGTGTATGATGACAAGGTAGTCGGCGAGGACGTCCGGCTGGATAACGGCACCTCGGATATTGATACGCTGGACGCATTCGAGTACAGTTTTGAAAGATATATTCCGAGATTGATAAGGAGATAGAATGGGTGTTTTAAACGCGCTTAAAGGCTTATTTAAAGGGAAAGGAGGAGCAAGCGTGGACGACTTTAAAATCACAGATTCGGCGGTAAGCCCGACCATGCGCTCCGCGACTTCCCTCTGGTGGAACGCGTTTCAGGGGCGGCTTCCGTTCGCGCAGACCCACAAGAATTTCAAGCCGCTGCCGACGGCTTACATATCTACCGCGTATCTGGCGCGGCTCGTCACCGGAGAAATCAAGTTCGAAGTCGCAGACGAGGAACTGAACAAGCACGTCCAGAAGAACCTCCTGCCGAACCTCGACCGGATAGTACAGCAGACCCTTGTCGGCGGCTACACGGTGATTAAGCCGTATTTCGTGCAGTCCGGCGAGATGTTCTTCGATTCCGGGACGAGCCGGGATTTCCTGCCGATGGCTCTGGACGAGAACGGGCACATCACCGAGGGCGTATTTTTTGAGCGTACCCGGTACCGCGGCAAAATCTACGAACGCCGGGAACATCATACTTTCCAGAACGGCGTGCACACCGTCCGGAACATGGCTTACATCTACGGCACCAAACGCACGGTGGAGCTTTCCGAGATACCGAAGTGGGCTATGCTTCTTCCGGAGGGGCGGATTCCCTCCGATATTCCGATGATAGCGACGTTCCGAACGCCCTATGCGAACAACATCGACCTCGACAGCGAACTGCCGATAAGCATTTTCGCGAATTCCCTCGGCACGCTGCATGAGATTGACGAGGCACATTCGGAGTACTGCGCGGAATTCAGGAAGATGTCGGCGAAAGTCTTTGCGGACAGCACCGTGCTTCGCGGAAATGATGGCATTCCGGACGATTATTTTGTGAATGTCAGCGGCGATGGTACCTCTTCAATAGAACAGCAAATCATGGCTTACGCTCCGCAGATTCGCGAAACAGAACACAGCGCCAAGATAAACAAGGAGCTTCGGTTCTACGAAACGCAGATAGGCGTAAGCTCCGGGACGTTCTCGTTCGACACGGCGAAAGGGCTCGTCACCGCAACGCAGGTGCTGTCCGAGGACAGGACGACCTACAACACGGTCTGCCAGATCCAGCGGCAGCTCCGCCCGGTGTTGCAGGCGCTGAGCCAGATAATCGTTACGCTGGCGCGGTTCTACGGCTTCGAGTGCGAAGATGGAGAATGCGCGATAGAGTTCGGCGATTCCGT
>CALBGD010000431.1 GCA_937893735.1 uncultured Clostridia bacterium
ACCCGGACAATCTGAAGCAGGCGGCGGAGGCTGTACGCCCCTACTGCGTGGATCTGTCGAGCGGCGTGGAATCAAACAAATTAAAGGACAAGGAAAAAATGCTTGCGGCGGTAAGAGCGGCAAGAGAAATACAGGACTGAAAGGAAAATACAGATGGCAAAGGGACGCTACGGCGATTTCGGAGGACAGTACATCCCCGAAACGCTCATGAACGAAATACACAGGCTGGAGGAAGCCTACGAATTCTACAAGCACGACAAGCAGTTCAATGATGAACTGAACACACTGCTCCGGGAATATGCCGGCAGACCTTCACTGCTCTACTATGCAGAGAAAATGACAAAGGACCTCGGCGGCGCGAAGATATACTTCAAGCGCGAGGATCTCAACCACACAGGCTCCCACAAAATAAACAACGTTCTAGGTCAGGCTCTGCTTGCAAAGAAGATGGGCAAAACCAGAATCATCGCTGAAACAGGCGCAGGTCAGCACGGAGTTGCGGCGGCTACCGCAGCGGCTCTGCTCGGGCTGGAATGCGAGATATTCATGGGCAAGGAGGACACTGTCCGACAGGCTCTGAACGTTTACCGCATGGAGCTCCTCGGCGCAAAGGTAAACCCCGTCACCACCGGAACCATGACCCTCAAGGACGCAGTAAACGAGGCTATGCGCGACTGGACGACCCGTGTTGACGACACTCTGTATGTTCTCGGTTCGGTAATGGGTCCGCACCCGTTCCCGATGATAGTGCGCGATTTCCAGAGCGTTATCTCCAAGGAAGCAAGAGAGCAGATACTTGAGAAAGAGGGCAGGCTCCCTACCGCCGTTATGGCGTGCGTGGGCGGCGGCTCCAACGCGATGGGTATGTTCTACAACTTCATCAACGACAAGGACGTTCGGCTTATCGGCTGCGAAGCGGCAGGACGCGGCGTAAATACCGGAGAAACGGCGGCCACCATCGCTACCGGTACGCTGGGTATCTTCCACGGAATGAAGTCCCTTTTCTGCCAGAACGAATACGGTCAGATAGCGCCGGTTTACTCCATCTCCGCTGGTCTGGACTACCCCGGAATCGGCCCGGAGCACGCTTATCTCCACGAGACAGGCAGGGCGGAATATGTTCCGGTAACTGACGACGAGGCGGTAAACGCATTCGAGTACATCGCCCGCACAGAGGGCATAATCTGCGCGATAGAGAGCGCGCACGCCGTTGCGCATCTGATGAAGATAGCTCCGACAATGAGCAAGGACGACATCATAATCTGCTGTCTGTCCGGACGCGGCGACAAGGACGTTGCGGCAATCGCAAGATACAGGGGGATAGATCTGCATGAATAAGATACATAACGCATTTGAGAACAAAAAGGCATTCATAGGATTCCTCACCGCCGGAGACCCGACTTTCGAGGACAGCTACAACAATATCATGGCGATGGTAAAAGGCGGCGCTGACCTCATCGAAATCGGGATCCCGTTCAGCGACCCCATCGCAGAGGGTCCGGTAATTCAGGAGGCGAATATACGCGCGCTCAGCAAGGGAATGACCACGGATCGCGCCTTTGAACTCGCTGAGAAAGTACGCCAGAGCACGGATATCCCGATTTGCTTCATGACCTATCTGAATCCGGTGTTCAAGTATGGCTACGACAGATTCTTCGCGCGCTGCAAGGAGATAGGCGTAGACGGTCTTATCTGCCCGGATATGCCTTTCGAGGAGAAGCACGAGGCCGCCGACGTTGCCCAGAAGTACGGCATTTCCGTTATTTCGCTCATCGCACCGACCAGCGAGGAAAGAATCAAGATGATCGCCAGCGAAGCGGAGGGGTTCATCTACATCGTTTCCTCAATGGGCGTTACCGGAGTACGCAGCGAGATAAAGACCGACCTCGGTCACATCATGGAGGCTGTAAAGAAGTACGCGAAAGTTCCTGCGGCTATCGGATTCGGTATCAGCAAGCCTGAGCAGGCTAAGAAGATGTCCGAACTGGCTGACGGCGTTATCGTCGGAAGTGCAATAGTGAAGCTCGTTGCACAGTACGGAAGCGAGGCCCCCGAACATATCTATGAGTATGTGAAGTCCATGAAAGACGCGATAAGATAAATCATAACCCCTCCCGGGTTGATTCCGCGGGAGGGGTTCTTGTTTATGATAATCGCTAAAAAAAGTTGAACAAGTCCTTGACAAAACCAAGAATTTATGATAAAATAATAATGTTGTTACGCCGCTGTGGTGAAATCGGCAGACACAAGGGACTTAAAATCCCTCGGTAGAAATACCATACCGGTTCAAGTCCGGTCAGCGGCACCAAAAACCTCAATGCTAACGCATTGAGGTTTTTTTGTATGCAGAAATCCCGCCGGAAAGGAAATCTGGCGGGATAATTTATACGCAGACACCGTTTTCGGCGAGGTACTTTTTCAGATCTGCGCGAATGCGGCACAGACGGGTCTTGACTGCGGTTTCGGTCATTCCCATGCCCTGCGCTATATCCCGCAGGGACATATTGAAATAATATCTGCCGGTAAAAATATCTCGGTTCTTCTTATTACAGGAGTGCAGGAACTCGTTAAGATGGCGCGTTATCTCACGGCTGTCCATCTTTTCGTCCGATGAGATATTATCGGAAAGCACGTCCGCAAGCTCGCCGTAAAGCTCCTCGCAGGAGCGCCGGCGCAGTGTATCGTAAAGATTCAGCGCTGTGTTCCTGACTATTCTGCAAAGGTATCCGCAGAGGGATTCCGGGCGCTTGGGCGGGATCGCGTTCCACAGCTTCAGATAGCTGCTGCTGACCGCCTCCTCCGCGTCCTCGGGGCGGGTCAGGATACCGGAGGCTATTTTTCCGCAAAGTTTCCCATATTTCGTCTGGGTCTCAGCTATCGCCTGTTCGCTGCGCTCAAAATACAGGTCGATTATCAAACTGTCATCTATCGGTATCCCCTCCCCTCTCAATAAAGTTTTTGTCAGCCGGAAACTTCCACTGAAATTCCGTCCGCCGGCAGAACTTCCCACGCGTTATCTATGAAGCTCAGCACCATAGTCACCCATTGGATCTCTCCGTCAGTGCTGAACTGCTGGAACATGAACTGGTACTTACTGTCGGAGAGCGCGTTGATTTTATAGCCCTCAAAAAGCCCGGCGGTGCCAAATTCGTCAGACCATAAGTCATTGCTGCTCTGCTTCATAGCTGAATACACTGTATGTGCCAGCGAAGTTTCGTCTGTTGTGCTGCCAGTATCAAGTATCCACCGCTGGAGCCCGAGCCACGACAAATTTGACGTATCCAGTTCCGAGTAGCCGTAATCCGTGTGAGTGTACTCAGCAATGTAGTCCGTCTGAGCTGCGTAGCCAAATTTGTCCGGCTCATACAGGAACATGGTGAACGGGTCGCTGTAACTTATGTAATATACCTGAACCTTTTTGCCCGTATAGCTGTACATACTCCAGCCGTCGGTGCCTGCATAGAATCCGCCGCAGTAGGTGCCAGCGCCGAAAATATCCTGTGCATAACTCAGCGTGATGTCTCCGCTTTCAGACGTCCAGTCTCCGTAAAAATAATTCTCGAAGATATCCAGGTCGCTCAACGTCAGCGTAACCTTCAGGTCGTCCGCTGTTCTTGCGAAAACGTCCATGGATCTTTCAAGGGAATGAATATACCAGCTTCCGTCATCGGCGGTGGTCCAGTCGATGTCAAAATACTGCGTGATATTTTCACTGTTTGTGAACGCCATAGACAGTTTTACATCATTTTCTGTCTGGCTTCTCAGCACTACCTTGTTCCATATCGGTTCATAGCTTTCAGCACGCGTCCATGTGTCTGCGCCGCTTTCGCTCCCCTCGTAGGTTTCAAGCTGAGTCTTGTTAAACAGCGTATCAGCCGTCATGCCCATGGAATCCGCCAGCTTTATCCTGCCGAAGTAACCGAGCGTGCTTCCCTCCTCAGGCGAACCTGAAATACTGAGTATATCCGTGCTTTCGCAGATTATTCCGGAGCCGTCGCGCTGAACCGTTCCGTCAATTACGGAAACCCCGCGGTAAATGTGCAGAGTGCCGCGGTCGTTCTCTGGAACGAACCACAAATCGTACTTTGAGCCGTCTTGTGCGCCCATGTAGCAGCCTTCGTCCGTCTGCTCGATTCCGGAGCAGGTATAGCCGTCGCCGAAAGCTGAATCAGCGCTCCAGCTCAGGATTACGGTAAAATTATCCCCAGCCCATTCGCCGTAAAAGTACTCCGTAAACAGAGTAAGCTCCGGTGCTGAGAATCCCTGCGGGAATTCTTCAAGCAGCAACGGCGATGTGAACGAACTCTCAAGCTCTGCTGCGTCCCTTACTTCGAACGGAGTTGTGCTTGGCGTCGATGATGTTTTCATGGAGGCTCCGTCAGAAAGCGGCTGCACAATGTTCTGCACAGGTCTGCACTTCAGCGTAACCCCGACTACGGCTGCAACGCACGCAGCGCCGGCAGCACACGCGCCTACTCCCGCCCAGAGTCGCCTGCGTGGCTTCTTTTTCTCAGGATAGCTATATATCGTCGGTTTATTGTCAGCCGGATAGCTTTCGGGAGATTCGTCCGTATAATTGACGTTACCGAAGCGCTCCGCCGCTGAGTTCACTATATCTTCGTCCAGATCATCAAGGACGTTTTTCCAGAGCTGTGGATCCATAGCAGTCATCTTCCTTTCTCGTGTTGTCTGCATTTCCTATCTATATAACAGCCGCAGACAGCAAAAGGTTACATCTGCCTACCACGTTAAAATGCGGGCTGGTTCAATCAGCCCGCATAAATGGCGCTTTGCCGTGACAGCTTACTTTCCGAGAGCTGCCTTTGTTACAGCAACAATGTTATCAGCGCACAGGCCAAATTCCTTGAGCAGATCAACTGCCGGGCCGGAATGACCGAATACGTCCTTTACGCCGATCTTGATAACGGGAACAGGGCATTCCTCGGTAACAACGTCAGCCACTGCGGAGCCAAGACCGCCGATAACGCTGTGCTCCTCAACTGTAATGATCTTGCCGGTCTCCTTGGCAGCCTTGACGATAATGTCACGGTCGATGGGCTTGATGGTGTGGATATTTATGATACGCGCGTCAATTCCCTGCTCTGCAAGAGCCTTGCCAGCCTCGATAGCTTCGGCAACCATAAGACCTGTCGCGATGATGGTGATGTCCTTGCCGTCCTTGAGCTGGATTCCCTTGCCTACCTCGAACTTGTAGGTCGCCGGGTCGTTGAAGATGGGAGCTGCAAGTCTGCCGAATCTCATATAAGTCGGACCTACATAGTCAGCCATTGCCAGAACTGCCGCCTTTGCCTCAACATCATCTGCGGGGTTGATGACGGTCATGCCGGGGATAGCTCTCATGAGCGCGATATCCTCGTTGCACTGGTGGGAAGCGCCGTCCTCGCCTACGGAGATACCAGCGTGTGTTGCGCCGATCTTTACGTTCAGGTGGGGATAGCCGATGCTGTTGCGAACTACCTCGAACGCTCTGCCTGCTGCGAACATTGCGAAGGAGCTTGCGAATACCAGCTTGCCGGTGCTTGCGATACCGGCAGCCACGCCCATCATATTAGCCTCTGCGATACCGCAGTCGATGAATCTGTCGGGGTGAGCCTTCTTAAAGATGCCAGTCTTGGTTGCTGCGGCAAGGTCTGCGTCCATAACTACGAGGTCAGGGCGCTTCTCAGCGAGCATTACGAGAGCTTCGCCGTAGCTGTCACGAGTTGCTTTCTTTTCCATGTCTATATTATCCTTTCGAGCTGTAATTACTTTTCAAGGGCTGCGAGGTGGTCGCCGAGCTCCTTCATTGCTATTGCATATTCCTCATCGTTAGGAGCCTTGCCGTGCCAGCCGACCTGGTTCTCCATGAAAGATACGCCCTTGCCCTTTACGGACTTCTGAATGATTACGGTAGGCTTGCCGATGGTGCGCTCTGCCTCATCGAACGCCTTTTCGATCTGGTCGAAATCGTGACCGTCGATGCATACTACATTCCAGCCGAATGCCTTGAACTTCTCGTCAATGGGGTACGGGGACATTACATCGGAGATCTTACCGTCTATCTGGAGACCGTTGTTATCTACAACTGCAACGAGGTTGTCAAGCTTGTAGTGAGCCGCGAACATTGCAGCCTCCCATACCTGACCCTCCTCTATCTCGCCGTCGCCGAGGATAGCGTATACTCTGTAATAGTCGTCAGACAGCTTAGCGGAAAGCGCCATACCGCAGGCAGCGGAGATTCCCTGACCCAGAGAGCCTGTGCTCATGTCGATGCCCGGGAGCTTGCCCATGGAGGGGTGACCCTGAAGTCTGGAGCCTATCTTGCGGAGAGTTTTCAGCTCCTCAGCGGGGAAGAAACCTCTCTCAGCCAGAACTGCATACAGCGCCGGAGCGGTGTGACCCTTGGAGAGCACCAGTCTGTCCCTCTCGGGCATATCAGGCTGCTCCGGGTTAACGTTCATGCGGTGCATATAGATATAAGTCAGTGTGTCAGCGATGGAAAGAGAACCGCCGGGGTGTCCAGCCTTGGCAGCGTGTACTCCCTCGATTACGCCCATTCTGACCTTTGTTGCAGCTATTTCAAGCTGCTTTTTCAGTAATGCGTCCATATAGACCTCCTATGATTTGCGGGCTTGCGCCCTGTTTGACTATAATAAAGCGGATCCCCGCTAATTAACTTTTACATCTGTTCAATGTGCCGGATAAGCTGTGCCATCGCCCCGGAATTGTTATCGCAGAGCACGATATCCGCCGCTTCCCTTACCTGCGGGAGCGCGGAAGCCACCGCAGCGCCCAGATCTGCGGACTTTATCATCGCGTAGTCGTTCATGAAATCCCCGGCGGCAACGGTGAATCTGTCCTCGGCGTGTATCGCTTTTATAAGCTCGCGGTAGCCCGCCGCCTTGTCGATTCCCTCGGGCAGGCACTCGAAGAACATCGGCGCAGAGCGGACCCAGTGGACTCCGCGAAGCTCCGGGGCATTCTCAACGTACTGCTGGAGCCCGTCCAGCTTCTCCGGGGGATACGCGAACAGGACTTTCAGCCAGCCGCCGCGCGGTATATCGTCAAGCGCGCTGAAATCAGCGTGAACGCTCTCCAAATCGAGGTGCCACTGCTCCATTTCGTTGAGATACGGGACATGAACCACATTCCCGCGCAGCACCTCAACGCCGATATCCGGGTAGCGCTCTGCGATGTGCTTTATTATCGAAACCGCCTTGTCGCCTATCTCGCACTGCCACAGGAATTTATCCTGCTGGAAATCATACACCGCCGCGCCGTTGTAGACCACCGCCGGGCAGTCCAGCCGGAGCTTGTCGGCAACGTGCTTCGCCATTTCATAGCCCCGCCCGGTCGCCATCGTGAACAGTCCGCCGCCTGCGCGGAAGCGGTCTATCGCCTCAAGATCCACGGGAAGTATCTGCTTGTCGTCAGTCAGCAGAGTTCCGTCAAGATCTGTCATCAGTATTACCTTGCTGAAATCCATTTATCAGCCCTCTATGCTCTTTAGAAATTTCTTGAAATAATCGGGGAGTTCGCTGTCGAACTCCATATACTCGCCGGTACGCGGGTGGACAAATCCGATTTTTTTCGCGTGGAGGCACTGTCCCTCCAGCCATGCGGGCTTTCCGTTCCCGTAGACCGGATCACCGGCTACCGGGTGCCCGAGGTATGCCATGTGTACGCGGATCTGGTGGGTGCGTCCGGTCTCCAGCCTTACGCGCAGGTGGGTGTACCCGGGGAAGCGCTCCAGCACGAAATAATG
>CALBGD010000432.1 GCA_937893735.1 uncultured Clostridia bacterium
GACGCGCGCTGATTACAGAACTCTGCTGATACTCCTCAACCCGTTCGCTCCGCACATCACCGAGGAGCTGTATCAGGTAATGGGCTACGAGGGCGTGCTCAACGAGCAGAAGTGGGTAGAGTATGATGAGAAGCTCTGCGTTGAGGACAGCGTTGAGATAGTCGTTCAGATAAACGGCAAGGTAAAGGCACGATTCAGCGCCCCCGTTGACTGCGCTAAGGAGGAGCTCGAAAAGCTCGCACTCGACCTGCCGGAGGTAAAGTCCTTCACAGACGGAAAGACCATCGTAAAGAAGATCGCCGTTCCGAACAAGCTCGTAAACATCGTTGTCAAGTGAGCTTCTGAATGAGGAGAGCCATGAAAAGTATCATAGCCATGCTTGCGGCGGTCGGCATACTTGCCGGCTGTGCAGGCAGAAACGTTCCGGAGGTATCCGAGGTGGTTTCGCAGGCGGTGTCCTCCGTGGAGGAACACCAGACCTCCGAGACAGTACAGCCCGGCTCCGCTGAGGGCACGAAGCCTTCCGGAGGCAAAACGGAGGAATCAGACATGAACGAAGAGATCAAGTATATTGCGCTGACTTTCGATGATGGTCCCAACACGACCACCACGAACGAGGTCCTTGATATGCTGGAGAAGCACGAAATAATCGCGTCCTTCTTCCTGATAGGCAACAACATCAACGAGGAGAGCGCCAAGGCAGTGAAGCGCGCCTACGACATGGGCTGCGAGATAAACGACCACAGCCAGACTCACAGCAACATGACGGAGTTCACCGAGGAGCAGATAAAGTCCGAGATTCAGACCACCGAGGACAAGATTTTCGAGATAACCGGCGAGCATAGCAAGTTCTTCCGCCCGCCGTACATCTCCGTGAACGACACGATGTTCGACAGCATAGATATGCCGTTCATCGCGGGAATCGGTGCGAACGACTGGGAGGACAGGGTCACCGCCGAAATGCGCGCTAGAATGATTCTGAAGCAGGCAAAGGACGGCGATATAATCCTCCTGCACGACGCACAGGGTAACTCCAAGACCGTTGAGGCGCTCGACACGATAATCCCGGAGCTGAAAAAGCAGGGGTACAAGTTCGTGACGGTTTCCGAGCTGTTTAAGGCAAAGGGGATTGAGCCGGATATGACCAAAGTCTACACAAACGTTATGCAGAAAAATATGTATAACTGATAAGAAATCCCGGGGCATTGCTCCGGGATTTTTGTATGCAAAAACCGCTCCCCGAAAGGAGCGGTTCTTTTTTACTTTACTACAACTTTGAGCTTAACGGTCATATTGCCGCTTTCGCAGGTGATTATTGCCGTGCCCTTTTTCTTTGCAGTGAGCTTTCCGGTGCTGGATACCGTCACAATAGCTTTCTTGCTGGAGCTCCATGCGGTGTCGTCCTTGTCGGCGTCAACAGCTTCAAGCTGCATTGTGCTGCCCTTTTTCATTGTTATACCGAGGTAGGAGAATTCCTTGGCGTTGTCTTTCTTGAAAGAAAATGATACTTTATATGTTTTTCCACCATACGGATTATCATTATGCAGTGCAAGATAATACGAGCCCTTATTCACCTTGTATGAGATAGTACCAGTAGCTTTCTGAGATGTCTGATTTTCTACTACTCTGAATGTTTCGCTTCCTGCTACTCCATTAGATGTACCAGCTTTCATTTTGAGCGCACTTACATTCACATATGCTCCATCTTCATCAAAAAGAGACCAATCGGTTGCTCTAATCTGTGTAGTGAAGTCAACAGTTAACGTGCCCTTTTCATTGACATCAACTCTATAATAAGTCGTGCCGTAATCAGACATTTCGCCCTTTACTGTATCACCGACATCAACATTTTCTGCATCGTCAAATCCGTATGCAAATGCCGATACAGTTAAAGCAGTCAACATTAACATTGCCGAAAATATTACTGCCAGAACCTTATTAAACTTTTTTATCATTCAACCTCTACCCTTCTATTATTTTAGAACTATCAGTTCCGCATTCATTATAGCATAAATCAGGCTAATTGTCAATAGCATAATTTATTCTATGCGTATAATACTCTTATAAAATCAGAACGGAGTGTTAATATGTATAGACTAAAATATCTGCGTGAAAGCGAGTTACTGTCCCAAACCGAGGTTGCAAAGGCAATTTTCGTTGCACAGCGAACATACAGCTACTACGAAAACGAGGAACACGATATCCCCACCCAGACTCTTATCCGCCTGGCGGATTTCTACAACGTCTCGGTTGACTACATTCTCGGGAGAACGGACAACCCGAAAATGAACACATAACACAAAAACCGCTTCCCTTTCGGGAAGCGGTCTTATTATTGTGAAGTGGTTTGCACCAGTTCAGCGGGAATTAGCCGTTGATCTTGGTAACAACGCCGGAACCTACGGTTCTGCCACCCTCACGGATAGCGAAACGGAGACCCTCTTCGATAGCGATAGGAGTGATGAGCTCAACGTCCATAACTACGTTATCGCCAGGCATGCACATTTCCTTGTCAGCAGGGAGAGTGATTACGCCGGTAACGTCTGTGGTTCTGAAGAAGAACTGCGGACGATAGTTGGAAACGAACGGAGTATGACGGCCGCCCTCTTCCTTCTTAAGAACGTAAACCTGACCTGTGAACTTGGTGTGCGGGTGAATGGAACCGGGCTTGCAGAGAACCTGACCACGCTCGATATCCTGACGTGTAACACCACGGAGAAGAGCGCCGATGTTGTAACCAGCAACTGCCTCGTCCAGAGTCTTTCTGAACATCTCAAGACCTGTAACAACAGTGGACTTGGGCTCGTCAGTAAGACCAGTGATCTCAACGGTATCGTTAACCTTAACTACACCACGCTCAACTCTACCAGTTGCAACGGTACCACGGCCAGTGATGGTCATAGTATCCTCAACAGGCATAAGGAACGGCTTGTTCTCATCACGCTCAGGAGCAGGAATGTACTCGTCAACAGCGTCCATGAGCTCCTTGATGCAAGCATACTCGGGAGCGTTAGGATCTGTGGAAGTAGAATCCAGAGCAACCTTAGCGGAACCGCGGATAACGGGAACCTCATCGCCAGGGAAGTCGTTCTGAGTAAGAACGTCACGGATATCCATCTCTACGAGGTCGAGCAGCTCAGGATCGTCAACGTCATCGCACTTGTTGATGAATACAACGATTGCAGGAACGCCTACCTGACGAGCGAGAAGGATGTGCTCCTTGGTCTGAGCCATAGGGCCGTCAGTACCAGCAACAACGAGGATAGCGCCGTCCATCTGAGCAGCACCGGTGATCATGTTCTTGATATAG
>CALBGD010000433.1 GCA_937893735.1 uncultured Clostridia bacterium
CAAAGGGATATAGTCGCAAACCCGCATTACAAAAGGAATTGTAGTGCCGCATAACCAACGCAGACCATACCTAAACCAATAATAAGGACGATTTTCACTGAAAGGCGTCCTTTTTCTATATATAAATATAGTATAGTATAGACATTCGTCAAACCAGAAATCGAAGGAAAAAAAGGGAGATTTTTTTCAAGCTCTCCCTTTTTGTTAATAAATCTACCTGTTGCTCAATTTTTGGCATAAGCGTTTGTTAATGAATAACAAAGATTTCATCACCACGCACAAAACGCAGACAAAATCTTTGGCATAATAGCTGAAATTTGTTTGCTCCACAAAATACCCAAATAATCTAAAAAGGAGACTATTATGTTGAACATTCTCTATAACACCAAGTCGCCCCGCTGCAATTCCAGTAAGTGCTTTGCATATTGGGACGGAAAATGCTCGGCTTTGGTGAGCAGCAGCTTTAAGGGCGGATGCCCGTTCTTCAAAGATAAGGAAGCGAAAGCAGCGGAAGATTTACGCTGCAAGGATAGGGTTGAAAAGTGGAAAGCAGCGCAGAAGAAATAAATCCGCAGAAATTCCTATCTTTCAGAAAGGCGATGATTATTATGAATGCAATATTTAAGATGCTAAATCCGAGCAATACGCTGACGGTCAACCGCCTGCTGGCTCACGCAATAGGACTGTCAGAGGCAGTGGTTTACGCCGCCCTCATATCGAAATGCAGCTACTACGAACGTAACGGTATGCTGGACGACAGCGTCTGGTTCTACTCAACCGTTCCCGACCTTGAAGCAAGCACCGCTCTTTCTGAGTATCAGCAGAAACGCTGCATAAAGAATCTGGTGGACGCCGGGCTTATCGAAAGCAAGAACCGTGGACTTCCCGCCAAGCGCTGTTTTCGCATAATCGAGGATATTGAACTTATCTCAAACCTCATTTCACAGGGAGAGAAAAAGCAGTTGTCCATAAAACCGGCTGCTGTGCAGTCCTACGAAAAGAAACGTAAGAACAGGATTGACGCACAACAGCCTTGCTCCGCAGAAACTACGGAGCAGGAGGAAAACACCGCCGATAACGACTTTGGAGCTTGCTCCGAAGAAACTGCGGAGCAGCCGGGCGAGGAACTTACCATACTGCTCCCAAGAAACTGCGGAGCAAGCTCTGAAAAATCCGTCCTCCCCTCATTATATAAATCTAAAGATAATAAATCAAAAGAAAATAATCCTCTATCAATCAATCCAACGGACGGCGCTGATTTGATGGATAGGATCGATTCTTCAATACCGAATATGGTTTCCTCCGATGAACGGACGGACTACTCAGATATTATCCGGGAGAACATCGGTTATGATTATCTTCTTGAAAACAGCCCGTCACAGAAAGGCAGGATAAACGAAATCGTCGGGATAATGCTCGACGTGGTATGCTCCACCAAAAAGTATATCCGGGTGAACGGCGAGGACTTCCCGCAGAGCGTTGTGAAATCACAGTTTCTCAAACTGGACAGCACCCATATTGAGTATGTGATTACGGCGCTCGACAAGAACACAAGCGATGTACGCAACATCAGGGCGTATCTCATAACGGCTCTGTATAACGCTCCGCTGACTATCGACAGCTTTTATTCGGCAATGGTCAATCACGATATGTACGGCAGTAAATGAGGGTGCTAAAAGCACGGAAAGGACATTTTATGAAAGCAATTGCAATCTACAATCACAAGGGCGGCGTCGGAAAGACCACAACGGCTATCAACCTTGCAAACGAGCTTGCCGAGCGCGGAAAGGTGCTTGTAATCGACTTTGACGGACAGGCTAACAGTTCCCGTTTCTTTGCAGAACCGAAGGCGGGACTTGAAACAGCGCTGGTAAAGAGAAACTGCCTGCCCACTGTGGCAAAAAGCTCCACCAGATACCCTAACATCGACATCCTTACGGCGACTTCGGCGCTTAACCTTGTCGCGGCGCAGTTTGAGCAGCTACCGGAAGATGTTCAGACAGCCAATGTGAGAAAGGTGCTGACTTTCGACCGCAGCTATGAATACGCAATCCTCGACCTGCCGCCGGCTCTTACAAAGCTGACAGAAAAAGTAATCACGCTCTCCGACAGTGTGTTCGTTCACATAGAGCTTGGAACGTTCGCAATACAGGGCATTCCCGCTGTAACAGGAGCGCTTGCAAACTGCAATGCCAAATTCGGCGGCTGTATCGTGAACAAATTCGACAAGGAAAATCCCGCAGATACAGAGCTGCTGGAATTCCTCAAATGCACCCTCGGGAACAAGGTGCTGAACACCACCATTCCTTTCAGCCGTGTCATCAAAAACTCTTTCAGCTACAAACTGACCGCAAAGGAATACATGAAATGGACGGCTGCGGCACAGGCATACGAAAATTTGGCGGCGGAAATCATTAAAAGGCTTGGTGTGGAATAATGAGCAGAAAATTACAGCTTGACAGCGCCATAGCGGCGGATATTCAGACGGTCAACGCCGACAGCTACATAGACAGTCTGAAAATGATAGACATCGACAACATTGAGCCAAACAGAAACAATTTCTATGAAATCTCCGAAATAGAATCTCTTGCGGACGATATAGAGCGCCAGGGCTTAATGACTGCTCTGGTCGTTTCGGAACACAACGGCAGGTATGAGCTTATCAGCGGTCATCGCCGTCTGGCGGCGTTAAAGTCGCTTATCGCTGACGGGCGCAGGAGAAGCGGCAAAGTTCCCTGTTTCATCAAAGGTGCAAAGCCGAACAACGAAACCGAGCTTGACCTCATAATGCTGAACGCAACCCAGCGCAAGTATTCAGACGCTGACACCATGCGTGAGTACGAGGAACTGACGCGGATTTTCAAGGAGCTTGAGGCAGCCGGAAAGCCCGTCAAGGGCAGAATAAGGGACAGAATCGCAGACGCTCTCAACGTATCTCCGGCGCAGGTCGGAAAGCTTGATAACATCAAGCACAACGCTATCCCAGATGTGGAGCAGGCGGTAAAATCCGGAGATATGTCGATTTCGACAGCCAACGAAGTCGCAAAGCTCACTCCCGAAAAGCAGCAGAAAATAATCTCTGAAAAGCCGCAGATTACCAATAAAGAGGTCAAGGACATTCAGCGGCAGGAAAACACTTCCGCTGACGTTGTTCCTAAAACTGGCGATGAACACGAAACTACATCTCCCGAACCGTCTGTCGTTCTTTCCCATGAGGAAGCCGAAACGCTTTCAAAATACATCAAGGATCTGCTCATTCTGGCAAAGGGCGAGGATTTCAAGGTGCTGCGCGAACTTGCAGACAGGCTGTGATTTTGAAAATGTGCTATTTATAGCACGTTGACAACGGAATGCAAAAGATGTATAATATAAGTAAGCAACCGGACTTGTGCGAAAGGAGCATAATATGGCTTTACCGACAACAGGTTTCAGCGCAATAGGCATTGAGGAAGTAGATTGGGGCGAGTTCACCTCGGCTTGGTCGATCAGGTTCATGGTCGAGCTTGAAAACAGAGCGTATCACAAAGACTTCAATCCGAAATTCGTAGATGTTCTGAACTGGGCATTCATTCACAAGGATATGATAAGGAATATGCCGTTTGAGGAACAGGAACGGCGTATGATGGCAGACGGTGTAATTACCGTCAACGACTTGTAATTCATAGGGGGCTTTCGTTGTGGGAGTATCATTCAGAAGTTCGGCGGGATTTGGGAAAAGAATGGAATACAACATTGTTGGTCAAATGCTTATGGAAGGCTTGGACTGTTACTTGCCTTTGGTAGATGACCACGGTGTAGATTGTGTTATAAAAAAACCTGACGGAACGTTTATTGAAATTCAGATAAAAGCACGTTCAAACGAGGTTACAGACGGAGATGCCGCTCTGTTTGCAGCAATTACTCATACATTAACCCCGAATTTCTATTTTGTATTTTATTCCGAACGCTTAAATTCAATGTGGATTATGTCATCGGAAGAATTCTTAAACGAGTGTGTCACTAACAAAAATGGCAAAAACGCCGGAAAACATTCAATATGGTTCAACGGCAATCGAAAGGACAAATCAACAGGCATAAAAAAAGAATACTGTTATCTGAAATTTGATAAATACAAAGCAACGGATTTTTCAAGATTTCACTAATGCCTTTAAATATTGAACTAACAACAATTTAATAGATTCGCAAAGCGGAGAATGTAACAGTTCTCCGCTTTTTTGCGTTTAGGGGTGATTTTATGATAAATAAGCTTACGGGAGAGCCTGTTTCGGAGGAAATGCAAAACGTTCTGAAACGACGTTCCGTTCGGCAGCCGCCCGAAACTGCTGGAATACAGCGGTTCCTGCGAAGATATGGTCAGGGCGTTCAAGCCTACCCTGTCGGAACGCCTTGAGGAAAGCGAGAATAAATGCCACATTCTCCGCGCCAAAATTGACGAAGTGAACGATGTTTTCCGCAAAAATCCCGAGCTTTCGCGGGAATATGTGAAAAAGCGTGATGAACTGCGGGCAGGAAAAAATCTCAGCGGTAAAAAGCTTTCTATCAAAAAGCCCACGCCGCCCAAACGCTAAAAATGTGCTATTTATAGCACAAAATCAGAACAGGAGGTATTGATCATGGCAGACGAAGTCGGCTCCGCTGCATTGCAGTCGGGGCAAAAAATCATTGAAGTGGGAGCTGAGCTTATCAAGCTCCTCGCTCCCCTTTTTGAAAAAATGCTGAAAGAACTGTACCACAATTCCGTTGACAGCATTAATCAAATCGGCGGCAGCATTGCCGAGAGATTGGCGAAAGGTACCGTCACGAACGGCGAACTGCTGTATGAAGCCAATAAGGCGGAATGCGGCATTTCCGCAACGAGCAACATTCTTTCCGCTGACGCGAAAGCCTTTGCCGCAAAAGCAAAGGAATATAAAATTCCTGTTGCGGTCGTGGGTAAGGGAGATAAGCAAACCATTGAATTCCTCGACCGTGACAAGGGAATAGTCAATCAGATAACGCAGGAGATAATGCAGGAGCGCTTGAAAGAAGCTCCGCAGAGCGTAAAGTGTTTTAACATCAGCGCCAACAACGTGACCGCTATGAAAGCCGCTTTTGAGGAACAGGGCTTGAGCTGCCAGTTCATGAAATCCGCGGACGGAAAGGTAAAATGCGTCTATCCCGCAGAAAACGCTGAGCAGGTCGCCGTTGTCAAGGAAGATTACAAGCGCGTTCACGGCGAGATTTCAGACGATCTGGATATTCGGTCAGATGATAAAGGTATCGTTATCGCCGATGACAAGCTCGGGAAGTCCTTTGAATATTCGCCCATGAATAAGGCGCAGACGATGGAGATTCTTCGGGAGCAGTTCGGCTATTCTGAGGCAAAGGCAGATTTGGCGGCGAACAAAATCTGCCGCGACCTCAAGCTGGACAAGGATAAATTCCTCGCTCATACGGAGCAGTACGATAATCTCAATTCCCTGAAAACGAATATCCGCTACCCAAGCGACGACCTTACCCTGCGGGATATGCGTTTTAATTCCGTCAATTTCAAGGACGGCGACACGACAGGACGTCGTGGGGCGTTCGCCCAAAGTGCGGCAAGGACGCCGCACATACAAAGCGAACGCTCGTTGACGCATATTTTTATTTCAAACGGAGATAAGACTGCCGCCCTCACTCCGGAGAAAATGACTGAAACAGAGATGAAGAACATCTGTACCAATCGGCTCGGAATGACGGAATATCAGGCTGAAAAGGCTGTTGCAAAGTCCCAGAAAATCGACAGGCAGGTCAAATCCAAAATCGAGGAACGCACGGTCGGTAAGGACGGAGTTTCGCAGAGCATAGGCATTGAGCGAACCTCGCAGAACGGCTTTACACTAACGTTCGGCGGCAAATCCAAAACGTACAATTTCAGCACGATAAATGTTTCGGATAAGATATCCAGAGATTTCAATATCCCTAAACCTCATCAGCTTGACGCTGTTATGAGAGCGAAATTCGGCGGCAATACTCTGCTTGCCCACTGTGTCGGCGCTGGTAAATCCTTTGAGATGGTGGCGGCGACTATGGAGAAAAAACGGCTCGGTCTTATAAACAAGGCTTGCGTTGTCGTGCCGAAACACCTTGTGGGTCAGATGGCGAATGAATGGCTGCGGCTATATCCGCAGGCAAAAATCCTGACAGCAAGCGAAAAGGATTTCGACAAAGACCATAGGCAGAAATTTATCGGTCGGTGCTGCACCGGCGACTATGACGCAGTTATTATGTCCTACGAACAGTTCGAGAAAATTCCTATGTCTATGGAGTACCGCAAAAATTTCATTCAGCATGAAATCGACGCCATGCAGAACGGCATTGACGAGCTAAACGGAGATTACCGTACAAGAGCAAATAACCGCAGCTCCATAAAAGACCTTGAACGCGAGAAAAAGCGGCTTGAAACACGCTTGCAGAAACTCATCGAGGGCAGCGGAAAAGCAAAGGACACATCCCTGACTTTTGAGCAGCTTGGATTTGACAGTCTTGTCGTTGATGAAGCTCACAACTACAAAAACGGTCTAGTGGTATCGAAGATGAACAGGGTTTCGGGCGTTCAGACTACTCCTGCACAGAAATCGGAGGATATCCTAATGAAAACACAGTATCTTAATGAGAATAACGGCGAGAAAAACATAATTTTCGCCACGGGAACGCCTGTAATCACACCTTACCAACACTCAAATACTGAATT
>CALBGD010000434.1 GCA_937893735.1 uncultured Clostridia bacterium
GGTTGAGTATCCGGGTATATCTGATACTTATGTAATGCTGATCGAAACTGTTGCTTCAGGTGTATCGCTTGATGAATTATGTTCTTTATTCTTCAATTCAGATGGATCTCCCAAAAAAGTTTATTCAGTAAATGAAAAGGATCAAACAGAGGTTCCTGCTTCTGTTATTAAGGATTATTATAAAGATTACGCTTCCCGGTATATGCCCATGCCGAACGTGGAGCAGTATACTGTAAGCTGGCAGAATTCTAATTCTGAGAAGTACGGCACGGACAACAAATATTTTCGTGAAGCTGCTCCAGTATATACAAATACTCGTGCGTGGGGTAATAAGGGATGGACTGAATGTTATGCTATGAGTTTCTTTGTTGACCCTGAACAGCCCGGTAGCCCTTATTTTTCTAATCAATATGTTCATTTTTATTCTTCAAAAGACGAAAAT
Organism: uncultured Clostridia bacterium; assembly: GCA_937893735.1. GTDB lineage: Bacteria > Bacillota > Clostridia > Oscillospirales > Ruminococcaceae > CAG-115. The sequence goes on from CALBGD010000434.1 coordinate 443, forward strand.
AACAACGTCATTATTCATTATGATACTTATAATTTAGATGATAATCAGTTGCGAAATGCGAATTCCAAAGTTTGGGATATATCTAAGTATCCTGTTTTGGGTTATAAAATTGGTGGTAATGATTATTGGTTATATGAATATACCTCTTATCAAAATTGTTTTGTCGATAATGGTAGTGGCGTTAGTTCTGTGGTTTCTGGTTATTTGACTTCTTCTGTTAATCGTTCTACACAAACTTTAATTGCTTTAATGTCTTATACATGGAGCACTTTTCACCCGACAACGCAAAAAACTGATGATTATGGCTATATTCTCAGCAGCAAGCCGTTTGAGCTTTTTTTAAATCAGACCTCTATTGACTTTGACAGGATTCCGGATAACTATGTTATTACAATAAACGGCGACACGATCTATGATTACAGCGTAACAAACCCGGATACCGGGCAGACGAGCACGGTTAACAATTACGTCAATAATAATTATACTCTCCCGGAAAAGGAGCCGTCCGGCGGCGATGGTTCAGGCGGCAGCTCCGGAGGATCCGGAACGGTTAGCGGTAATGTCACGGTAGGCGGCAAGGTGGACGTTTCCGGCAAGATCGACATAAGCACGAATCCTATTGATATCAACGTCAATGTAAATAATACTGGTTCCGGCAGCTCTGGATCAGGAGACAGCAGCGGTGTTGAATTTGATCAGGATCTATCCTTGAATAATTATTACGACTGGTTGCAGCAGCAATCAACCGGTTTCAGCGGATTCATGAAGCAGTTTCTTAGCTGGCTTCCCGAGGATATAGTGATAATGCTCTGTGCCGGTCTCGCTCTGGTTATCCTCGCGCGATTCATTGGGCGGTGATTTTATGAATCTTGGAACTATTGCTATTGCGCTGTTCAGCTGGGCGCGCTCGATCTTCGAGGGCTTTAACGTGAGCTTCGGAGATGTTACAATAAACGGTTGGCTGCTGCTCATCGGCGGCGCTGTTACCTTGCTTGTATTCTGGTTTCTCGCGCGAATTTTTGATTAGGAGTGTTTATGGAAGAAATTTTAGCTATCATATTATCTCAGCTGCTGGAGGCTGGAATAAAGTACACGATAAAGAAAAAGGTTGACGAGGTCGGGAATAATATTACTCAGCTGATCCAGCTCTTTGACGATGACGCAGACGGCGTTATTGACAGGGAAGAGCTCATATATACAATAGAATCCCTTATCCCTGATCTGTCTGCTGATTATTGTATAGTCAACAAGGGTGATGAAATAGGCATTGGCTTCCCTGAGCTGCGAATCGTTGATAATACTGATATGGCTGATATGCTTGATGAAGTCATAGTTGGAAACAACAATGGTGTTATTGTTGACGGTGATACATACGTTCCGCTGCCGTTCGACACTACCGGAGACGGTGTGAATGACTGGGGGAAGATCGTGGACGCTGACGACAACGGTATACCGGACGCAGCTTCAGAGGCTCCCTTTTATCCGGTCGGCTCAGACGGATATAATCAGATCATTCAGTCAGGCAGATCGGACGAGAAGTCTTTTATTATTGTATCGGCTGAGGGTACCGTTTCTATATACGATCCAAACGGCGATCTGACCGAGGAGGACTATAATCAAGCCTATACATTATGGCTTAAGGATAACGCAGCTCTGGACAAGCCCTTTAAAAACTATTCAGTGACCGAGGCTTTATTGCTGATCGTGGCGCTGTTCGCCGGGGTCAGCCTGATCGGGAAACTATTTAAGAGGAGGATCTATTGATGGACTTTCTGCAGCTCTTCAATCCGTGGTACTTCAACAGCTATGAAGATGTTACCACATGGATCATTTACGGCGGCGCCGCCTGGACTGTCGTTGTTTTCGTATTCAATATAATTTTCTCGATTATATACGACTTTGTGAAAGGAGGGCGGCGCTGATGGGTTCGCTGTTTCCTATCGTCAATCTTCGGTCTTTCTTCTACTTTAGCTCCGGGTTTATAGATTTCGCATTTCTCATGTATCTTCTTAATTGGATAATTAAATTATTTCGACATGATGATAAGTAGGTGATTATATGATTCAGGTAATTTTTGCGGCGCTGCGGTGTGCGCCCCGGTTCTGGTCGTATTTCTTCAAGGATCTGTTTAAATACTGCAAGGCTCACGGCTGGAACAACTTCAATTACTGGGGTCTTCATCTGTTCCTCGGTAAGTTCGGCGGCGGTAAGACTATCTCGGCAGTGCGCCGATGCTATAACATCTGTAAGTCTCATAAGGGTGTTACTGTCTTAACAAACCTCACC
>CALBGD010000435.1 GCA_937893735.1 uncultured Clostridia bacterium
CAGTACCTTGAAAGCGAGTACGGGTGCAGTCTGTTCAGCTACGACCGCAGGACGCTGCGGCTCACAAAGGAAGGCGAGCTACTGAAAAACTACGCGGAAAATGTGCTTTATCAGGAACGCAAAATGCTGGAGAAATTACGGGCGTCCGGATAGAAAACGCTTTCCATCGGAGCCACAAAAACCATCGGAGAGTACGTTATACCACCGATGATAAAGCGATATCTTGACGATACGGAAAAAAACATAACGGTCGCTGTGGACAACACCGACCGCCTGCTTCATCGTCTGAAAAACGGCGAGCTTGATTTTGCACTGGTAGAGGGATTTTTCGACAGCAATGAATTTGCAAGCCGTCTTTTCCGCCACGAGCCGTTCATCGGGATATGCGGAAAGGGACACCGCTTCGCTGGGAAAACAGTCTCCCTGGAGGAAGTTTTTTCAGAAGACCTGCTGATCCGCGAAAAGGGTTCAGGGACCCGGACTATACTTGAACAGCTCCTCGGCGAACACAACTACACGGTGGGAAAATTCCGCAGGGTCGTCTGCATAAGCAGCTTCGGACTTATGACGGATCTGATCTCAAACGGTATTGGAATAACGTTTGCATACGAAGCAGTTCTCGGCAGCGGACGCGTTGCACCGTTTTACATATCGGGTTCGGAAACGTTCAGGGATTTTAATTTTGTCTACCTTGACACTCCGGACGCCGCCTGCGCCGTGAATGATTTTATAAGTTCGTGCCGGGATTAGTTCCGTGGTTCAAACTTCTATTTTAAAAAAACAGCTATTTTAATTTCCGGAAATATGAAAAAAACATAGGCGCAGTCACGCAGACGGCAATGGTATCAGCAATCGGCTCTGCCATGTAAACGCCCATTACAGGATCTGACACAAAATGCGGCAGGATAAATATGAGCGGTATAAGTATAATGATCTTTCGCCATATAGTAAGAAAAATCGCCTTTGGCGCCTGATCTAAAGCCACAAAGCTGTACTGACACGCTACCTGAATTCCATAAATCAAAAGCGCTGCCAGATATACGCGCATACTCCTGCCTGTGTAAGCGATCAATGCAGTATCATTTGTAAAAATAGATGAAATCGTCGTCGGAGAAACCATGCAAACAAGCCAGATAAGGAAAGAACCGCTGACGCAGCAGATAAGCAGCAGATTGAAAGTTTTCTTTACCCTGTGGATATTTCCAGCGCCCAGATTATAGCTCAAAAGCGGCTGCGCTCCCTGGACAAGCCCCGGCAGGAGCAGCATTACGAACTGCATAACGCTGTTCAGAATGCTCATAGAAGCGACCGCGATATCACCTCCGTATTTTTGCAGCGAAGTGTTAAAGCTGATAGCGACCATATTCTCTGTAAGCTGCATAAGTGCAGGTGAAATTCCCAGCAGAACACATGGCAGAAGAAGCTTCCCATTAAATCGGATATTTCTGAAACGTATACGCAATTGGCTTTTTGACGTTGTCAGATAACGGATAACCAGACACGCTGATACCCCCTGTGAAATAACGGTTGCCAGTGCAGCGCCCTTTACTCCCATTTCAAGCCCATCAATAAATACTGCGTCAAGAATTATATTTGTTACTGCTCCAGAGGCCACATTGCACATACTTATCAGAGTTTTTCCCTGTGCGGTGATAAAGGCGTTCAGTCCAAGAGTAAGCTGTGTAAACAACGTGCCAATGCAGTATATTTTCATATAGTCAGCGGCGTATTTTATCGTATCACCGCTCGCGCCGAACAGCATTAAAACTGGTTCCCCGAAAAACAGCATAAGCGCAGTCAGGACCAGAGATAATATGATCAGCAGCCATGTGCAGCTTCCCATGATTTTTTCTGCGTTTTCATTATCGCCTCTGCCCATAAATATAGAAGCTTTCGGTGCTCCTCCCATACTGACGAGAGCCGCAAAAGCCGAAATCGCCAGAATGACTGGCGCTGTTACTCCGACCCCTGCCAGGGCTTGTTTTCCGACTTCCGGAATGTGACCGATAAACATCTTGTCTACAAGATTATATAAAATATTGATAAGCTGTGCGGCAACAGCCGGAACTGCAAGTCTGAAAAAAGCAGCAGGTACAGACATATTTGCAAGTAATTCATTTTTAGTATTCATGTTCCACGCCTTTATTGTTTTTTAGTAATCCGTACATATTATAGCAAGAACAATAAGGCATTACAAGTTACTATGCAAATTATGAGTGCGTTTTTTGAATGGATTTATAATCTAACAAGGTAGGTTTTGAGGTCTGCGTAACATTCGGCGTTCCTGCCGCCGGATTCGGCTTTGCGGGAAATGAGGCGGCGATGTCCTTTCGAATATAGCCCAGACGGTCATTGTACAGACAGTGCGGATATTTGTAGTGAATCGCGAAACGCTGCGCGTCAAACGGTATGTTTTGGCTCTGCGGGAGCGCTGTTTTCAGCCAGTTCAGCGCGTTCTTCAGTAGCTTCCGGGACAGGCGTTTTTTCGCCGCAAAGTTCCGTTATTTCGTATTCCGAAAAAAACTTCAAATCCGCAAGCGCGTTTGCCTGTTCGACTGTGAATTTCCTTTCGGGATTCCGGCTGAGGTACACCGCAATTTCCTCCTGACTGCTGTTCGGGAGTGCCGAAAACTGGCAGGCAGTCGCAAGCGTAAGTCCGCCGCTGTCGAGCAGTTCCATGAGCTCCGGAGCCAGCCGCGTGCAGGCAATGTAACGCTGGATAGTGCGCTTAGCTTCGCCGTATTTTTCGGCTATGTCCCTGGTTGCACGGCGGCTTCCGAGCTGTTAAGCGTCAGCCGGGAATTGTACAGCGTCGTTATCAGGTAGCTCCGGATATTC
>CALBGD010000436.1 GCA_937893735.1 uncultured Clostridia bacterium
CTTTAGTGGGAAGGTGGCTTATCCTTGTATCAAATACCTGCCAGAGGGTATTCGAGATATCGTCACAGTCTGAAGGCTCTGCATGGACTCCGTAGTCATTGCCGAGGTATTTATACACAGGAGAATCTGCCGATAAAACTTCTGGTACATTATTGTTAGCAAGCCTCATCATTTCTGCAATGCCATGAAAACCATTTGAAACAAGCTCGTTTTGGAATTGCTGCGGGTCTTTGGTTATTATATCCATTGTGTATTCATCGTTTGTCAAAAAGCGGTCTGAAAGCTCGAGGAGATCATGGATATCCAATGTATAAAACAGCACTCTGTTGACTTTTTCTTCCCGCAAAATTATGATCAGGGTCTTTTCTGAGGATATTGTTTCATAATCGCTTGCGTCAGCGGGTGAGAAATTAACAAAGCAATTGGTGATGGTTTTACCTGACTTTTTTAAGCAAAAAATTTTATTTGAAATTTCTGCTGTGTTCATTGCAATTCTCCTGTGGGTGTATATCGTTAGAGGTCTGATACGATCATTTCGCAGTGCTGCAATTTTCCCATGTCCATAACAATTGCACCCCATGCCAGACCGGAACCGAAGGCTGATAAACAGCATTTAAAGGTATTCTGTTTCAGTTTTTCCTTTAAATTCTCTATGGTAACGAGCGGTATGGAAGCCCCGCTTGGATTTCCGTATTTTTCAACCAGATTCATGGGAAGCTTTTCAAAAGGTATGCCTATTTTTTCTGCCAGCTTTTGCAGCATGAATTTATTAGGCTGGTGAAAAAGGAAATAGTCGATCTCATCTATGCTTGTTTTAGCTGTCTGCATTATATTGTTGATGAGACCGGGCACTTCATTTTGTACGAAATTGAATACTTCGCTGCCGTCCATATGCATATCATCAAGGGATCTGAAATTGCCGTCTCCGGTGCTTTTCATTTCCGCTGTCTGTGGACTGCTGGGCATTTTAAAGCCGCCGGCAGGTATCATCAGTGCATTCCTCTTGCTGCCGTTCGTGTGCATTTCGTAGAATATCTCAGAGCGGTCATCTGAGTTTTCCACTATCGTAATTGCTGCGCCATCGCCTATCAGAGGGAAATCGTTCCTGTCGCGCTTGGACACTTTGTGGCTTAGTACGTCTGCATTTATCAGCACGACCTTTTTGTCCCCGAGGTGTTCAAGCAGCATAAAAGACTGCATCAGTCCCAGCACAAATCCACAGCAGCCCTGCGGGATATCCATGCAAAGTACGTCGTCCGGCATTTCAAGTTCTCCGTGGACGATGTTGCTGATATGCGGTACGAAATAGTCCGGGCACAGTGAAGCCACAACTATTGCACCGATCTCATCTTTAGTTATCCAGCCATTCTGAAGCATATATTTTAAACCATATACTGCAAAATCCGCCGCTGTTGATGAATCTTTAGAAATACGATGACGGTCAAATCCCATGATCTTCTTTAATCTCATGGTCTGTTTTGCGGGAAAGTCGTAATTACCGACCTCATCATCGAAAAGATATTCGTTTTCGGAAAGTATTCCAAGCATGGCGGTGATCTTCTTTCCGTAAAAGGTCGTTTGCATAATTAAATATCCTTTCCGTTCTTTCTTACGAGTTCGGCGATAGCGTTTGCCGAACAGAAATTTTCAGGAACGATATCAAGTCCGTCAACAACTATTCCGTATTTTTCCTGAAGCATATCTATCAGTGTGATGATGTCGAAGGAATCCAGCAGACCGTCTTCGATAAAATCTTCACTTGCGGTGAAATCATGCTCAGGTCTGATCTCGCTTAATATCTTGTATATGTCTTCCATGTTATCTCCTTATATGAATTCATTCATGAGTTTTTTCCTGTCGATTTTTCCGTTGTCATTATACGGGAAAGCAGGAATGTTTTTTATCACCGAGGGGATCATATATGCTGGTAAAGTTTTGGTCAGATGGTCAAGAATGTCCTTCTCACCTGTATTTCCCTGATAGAAGAGTACGATCTGCCTTTTTTCGGTATTGTATACAGCGCATACATTTTTAACCGCTTCGATGCCACAAGCGGCATTTTCTATTTCACCGAGCTCTATTCTATGTCCCAGGTGCTTTATCTGGAAATCCTTTCTTCCTGAGAACATTATTTCTCCAAGCGAATTGTAGTAGACTATATCGCCTGTTCTGTAAATCGTCTCGGGATAATGTGCATTGAGAGGATTCTGAACAAAGGCCTCTTTGGTTTTTGAGGGATTGTTCCAGTAGCCCATTGCAAGAGAAGTACCTCTCACGCACAGTTCGCCTGTTTTATCAGGTGAAGTAATGAGCTGGTCGTTTTCATCAAGGATCATGACATCGCTGTTACGGCATGGTATACCGATAGGCAGCGGGTCATCATCGGCAAATTCTCTGTTAACTATGTAGTATGTGCAGTCAACTGTTATTTCGGTAGGTCCGTACAGATTGGCATAAACGGCGTCAGGTATATATTTGCGCCAGTAATTAAGCTGCTTGTTAGGCATGACCTCTCCGGCGAAAAGTATCTTTTTAAGGCATTCGCAGGGAACGCGTGACAGTATATCTGCGTTGGCAACGGAAATAAAAACAGAAGGAACCCAGAATATCATGTTGATATTGTTCTTGTTAACATATTCGATCAGCTTGACCGGAAATGAAAAGTTCATTTTGGGTATAATGTAAAGTGAAGCTCCGGCAAACACTGAAAGATAAATGTCAAGCGTGGAATTATCAAAGTAGAAAGGCGCCTGATTTCCGATGATCTCTGTGCTGCTGATATCAAAAGTATCTATTGCCCATTCAATGTAATCAATAATGCTTCTGTTAGAAACGGCTACGCCTTTTGGAACTCCTGTGGAGCCTGATGTGAATAAAGTATATACGATATCAGTATCTATGATGCTGTCGGAACAGTCGAGCTTATTTTCCATATCCAGCTCGTCGATGTTTACGATCATATTTTTGCTGATGCCGTTTTCAATGAGCTTGTTTGAATTTTTGGTATCAGACACATACAATGCCGGCTCAAGTATATCGGTAATGCTTTTTACCTTTGCATATGGGAATGCCACATCGGTGGGTGTGTAAAAATTACCGCTGTAAAGGACACCCATGAAGGCGATTATACTTGCGCAGGATTTTGGGAGGTACACCATTATCGGACTGCGCTTTTTCCCGCCAAGAACGCTGCTTATTTTATATGACAAACTGAGAGCCGTATTGTTTAATTCTTCAAAAGTAACGGTTCCTTTTCCGTCGTTGACTGCGATTTTGTCTGCGTGTATCCCAACAGTTTCTTTCAGGTAACACAAAACTGAATTTTTCAAATCCATCTGTCCTTTCGCTTAGTTATACTTGTTAAGCTGATGCAGTTAGTTTATTTTTGCCGTTTGATCCTGAACGTCCTCAGCGTCTGCGCTGCTTTTTTTGCCGCGCAGTATTTCGCGGATCACATACTGTGGAGAATCATTTATGCAAATATAAATCCTGCCAATATATTCTCCGATCAGTCCGAGCATTATCATAAGGATACCGCCGATAAACAGCAGGGCGGCCATAAGTGAACTATATCCCATTAAGATATCCGGATTGATTATCTTACGTATAGCTATAACGATTCCAAGGATAAAACCAAAAGCGGCTGAAATCACGCCCAATATAGACGAGATACGCAGCGGCTTCACCGAGAAGGCTGTGAAGCCGTTCAGCCAGAGCTTTAATGAGCGGAAAAAGGTAAAGTTGCCTTTTCCGGCGAAGCGTTCTCTCTCTTCCATGCGGACATTGACTATTCTTTTGGTGGTTCTTAAGCTTAGTCCCTCCAGGTTGGGATACGGGTTTTTGTATTTAATTATTTCGTCGATCACATATCTTTTGGTGATACCGAAATTTTCAAACCTGATGTTTTTGGGCTTGCCAAGCAGAATGCGTGACATCCATGAATTTACCCGGCTTCCGAAATTCTTGAATGCTGACTGCTTTTTGACCGGGTATTCTGCCATAGCGATATCATAATCGCTGCCAAGGGCGTCGTATAATTTCCACAGCTCGTTTGTCGGGCACTGGCCATCGTCGTCAAGACCAACCACATAATCGCCGGTAACAAGTGAATATCCTGCCATTACCGCAGAGTGCTTGCCCATATTCTGGGAAAGGTCGGCAACGATAAGCTTGTCGTTTGTCTGTACCAGTCTTTTTAGCACAGATAAAACATTATCGGGGGAATGGTCGTTTACCGCGATTATTTCATAATCAAACTCAGGTCTTTGACGCATTACCTCTTTGATTTCCTCAATAACCATCTCTATCGTGCCTTCAGAGCCATAGCATGGTATAACAAATGATAATTTAGTCATCGAATATTTTCCACCTTATATTGCCAGAAAATGCGGTAGGATCGTTACTTTCCTGACATTATTTTCTTTATACAAAACACTTGATCTAAATACCATATCATTATATCACGTTTTAAAATTAAAGTCAAGTATACCATGTTGGCTGATATCATATAACAAATGCGATTAAAAAGGGATAAGCTCAGGCGGTTATCGCTGCTGCAAAAGCCCGCCGGACTGCATATTGTCAATTTCATACACTTGGTTTTGCAGAGGCGTAAAACATTTTGGTAAAACGAAGAAAAGCGCCTGAGGTTATTGACAAACATCTGTAAATAGAGTATAATTTATCATATGTTATTGTGCCATGCGGCTTTTGACGAATGGCGCTGAATCAGACATTCTGAAAGGCTTAAATGCCGTTTTTCGGTGAAAAAAGGAAGTAAAAGAATATGATTCCATTCAATATTCCACCATATATTGGCAAAGAGGAAAAGTACATAGCAGAGGCTGTAAAATCGCGTAAGATCTGCGGCGACGGGCAGTTTACCAAAAAGTGCAGCAGCTGGCTTGAGAGCAGGACAAATACAGTAAAGGCGCTGCTCACAACGTCATGCACCGACGCCCTTGAAATGGCGGCTGTGCTGACCGGGGTAGGTCCTGGCGATGAAGTCATTATGCCGTCATATACGTTCGTGTCGACGGCGGACGCTTTTGTTATGCGGGGTGCGACCGTGGTTTTTGTTGATATACGTCCTGATACGATGAATATTGACGAAACCAAGATAGAGGCGGCGATAACTGATAAGACTAAGGTGATAGTTCCGGTCCATTATGCAGGTGTAGGCTGTGAAATGGACAGTATCGCGGAAATAGCCGCCCGTCACAGGCTGATGATCGTTGAAGACGACGCACAGGGGATAATGTCCACATATAAAGGAAAATCCCTGGGCACTTTTGGAAATTATGGCTGCCTGAGTTTTCATGAAACTAAGAACTACTCCATGGGCGAGGGAGGAGCTATACTTATCCGTGACGAAGCGGCGGTTGAACGTGCTGAGATAATCCGCGAGAAGGGCACGGACCGCAGCAAATTCCTAAGAGGTCAGGTGGATAAATATACATGGGTTGACTGCGGCTCTTCTTATCTTCCGAGCGAGCTGAATGCCGCTTACCTTTATGCGCAGCTCGAGAATGCTGATCTGATAAACGACGCACGCCTTTCTGACTGGAACAGATATTACCGCAATTTATCTCCGCTTGCTGAAAAGGGACGTATAAGCCTGCCGTTCATACCCGATCACTGCCGGCATAATGCGCATATGTTCTATATCAAAACCGCAGATATAGAGGAGCGTACAAAGCTTACGGCCTATCTCAAGGAGAACGGCATAGGCGCTGCATTCCACTACATTCCGCTTCATTCGTCGCCCGCAGGCAGGAAATTCGGCAGATTCAGCGGCGAAGATGTTTATACCACGAAAGAAAGTGAAAGGCTGCTCAGACTCCCCATGTATTATGGATTATCTGAGCAGGAGGTCGATACGGTATGCGAAGCTGTCGAAAGCTTTTATTCCGGACGGTGAGGCGCATAGGCATAATGCCGGGATAACGATGATATCAGATCATGCGCCTGTTCTGGCGGTGATGTGATAGGTGGTGCAGGATGAAAAAAAAGACATTGGCATTTGTGTGGCTTCAGGTCATTATTTTTATGAATTCGATATGCGGAGTATGCTCCAAGACTGCCGCGTCGAAAGAGTTTCTTTCTTTTGAATGGATCGTATTGTATGGGATCGAGATCTTTCTGCTGGGCGTGTATGCTATACTCTGGCAGCAGATACTGAAAAAGGTCGATCTTAATGTCGCTTATGCAAGCAAGGCTGTTGCGCTGATATGGGGGACGATGTGGGGCATACTGCTATTCCATGAGACCATTTCGTGGAATAATATCGTTGGTGGTCTGGTCGTTCTGGCAGGAGTTATTTTAATGGTTACTGGTGGTGAAAAGAAGAATGAGTGAACTTGCAATATATTCGGCGATCATGGTTTCAAGCTCACTTATCGCGTCAGTTTCTCAGATCATGCTCAAAAAAAGCGCCCAGAAGCAGTATGCTTCCAAGCTGAGCGAGTATCTTAATCCGCTTGTTATCATTGCTTATATTCTGTTTTTCGCTACAACGCTGATATCCATGTATGCTTTGAAAGTTGTGCCGCTGTCCATGTCGCCTATCCTTGAGGCAAGCGGCTATATTTTTGTAGCAGTACTCAGCTATATTTTCCTGAAAGAAAAAATGACAAAAAAGCAGCTTATCGGCATGGTCCTGATAATCACGGGCATTGTGGTTTACTCGCTGAAATTCTAGGAGGACGAAAATGAAAGGTATAATTCTTGCCGGAGGAAAAGGCACGCGTCTCTACCCCAATACGATAGCAGTAAGCAAGCAGCTTCTGCCTATCTATGACAAGCCGCTTATCTACTACCCGCTGTCGGTGCTTCTGCTGGCGGGGATACGCGATATACTCGTCATCTCCACGCCGGAGGATACGCCGAATTACGAAAAGCTCCTCGGCGATGGCAGCCGCATCGGAGCGCACATTGAGTACAAGGTGCAGGACAAGCCGCGCGGCCTTGCGGACGCATTTATTCTCGGCGCTGATTTCATCGGCGGCGACAGCGTATGCCTCGTCCTTGGCGATAACGTGTTCTACGGACAGGGCTTCAGCTCATACATAAAGAAAGCCATGTCGCAGATCAAAAACGGCGGCGCAACCATCTTCGGTTACCCCGTTGCAAACCCTCGGGAGTTCGGCGTGGTTGAGTTCGACGCAAACAACAAGGTCATCTCCATCGAGGAAAAGCCCGCTGAGCCGAAATCCGACTACGCTGTTCCGGGACTTTACTTCTACGATAATCAGGTCGTTGAGATCGCGAAGAACGTAAAGCCATCCGCACGCGGAGAGATCGAGATAACCTCGATAAATAACCACTCCCTGTCCGCAGGTAAGCTAAACGTCACCCTCATGGGACGCGGAATGGCGTGGCTCGACACCGGCTCCCCCAAGGGAATGCTGAAAGCCGCCGAGTTCGTTCAGACCGTTCAGGATATGCAGGGCTTTTATATTTCCTGCATCGAGGAGATCGCATGGCGCCGCGGATTCATCACCAAAGAGCAGCTCCGTGCGCTCGGTGAGGAACTAAAAATGACAGCTTATGGTCAGTATCTTATCAAACTTGCGGAGGATAACTAATGAAGATGATCGTAACAGGCGGCGCGGGATTCATCGGCGGCAATTTCGTGCACTATATGCTCAAGACCCACCCGGATTACCGTATAATATGCCTTGACTGCCTCACCTATGCAGGCAACATGGAGACCCTCGCGCCCGTGATGGACAACCCGAACTTCCGCTTCTGCAAGGTGGATATCACCGACCGCGACGCGGTTTTTCAGGTATTCGAGGAGGAACACCCCGACATCGTTGTGAATTTTGCGGCTGAGAGCCACGTTGACCGCTCCATCGAGAACCCAGGCGTGTTCCTGAACACCAACATAATAGGCACCCAGACCATGATGGACGCCTGCCGCAAGTACGGCATCAAGCGCTATCATCAGGTCTCCACGGACGAGGTCTACGGCGACCTGCCGCTCGACAGACCCGACCTGTTCTTCACTGAGGAGACCCCGATACATACCTCCAGCCCGTATTCCGCCTCCAAGGCGGGCGCTGACCTGCTGGTTCAGGCTTACCACAGGACCTTCGGTCTGCCGGTGACTATCTCCAGATGCTCCAACAACTACGGGCCGTATCACTTCCCGGAGAAGCTCATTCCGCTGATGATAGCCAACGCGCTGAACGACAAGCCGCTTCCCGTTTACGGCGAGGGACTTAACGTCCGCGACTGGCTGTACGTTGAAGACCACTGCCGCGCCATCGACCTCATTATCCACAAGGGCACCGTCGGCGAGGTATACAACATCGGCGGCCACAACGAGATGAAAAACATCGACATCGTAAAGATGATCTGCAAGGCGCTCGGCAAGCCGGAGAGCCTCATCACCCATGTAACAGACCGCAAGGGTCACGATATGCGCTATGCTATCGACCCCACCAAGATACATAACGAGCTCGGCTGGCTCCCGGAAACAAAGTTCGCGGACGGTATCCAGAAGACGATTCAGTGGTATCTCGACAACCGCGATTGGTGGGAGCACATCATAAACGGCGAGTATCAGGATTACTATGCAAGAATGTATGGAGAAAGGTAAAGTATTATGAAAGTCACAGCAGTAATAATGGCTGGCGGAAAGGGAGAGCGTTTCTGGCCGCAGAGCCGTGCCAACAGACCAAAACAGTTCCTGTCGCTGACAAACGACGGCGAAACCATGATACAGAAGACCGTGGCAAGGCTGAGCGGTGTCGTTGATATCCAGGACGTATTTGTGGTAACAAATGAGACTTATATCGGGCTGGTAAAGGAACAGCTTCCCGACATTCCCGATGAGAACGTGATAGCCGAGCCTAAGGCGCGCAACACAGCTCCCTGCATAGCGCTTGCCGCACAGATAATCAGGAAAAAATACGGCGACGCAGTAATGCTGGTGCTTCCGTCAGATCACCTGATAAAGTTTACGGAGATGTTTGTCGATACGCTTCGCAGTGCCATTGATGTGGCTGAAAAGAACAGGAATCTTGTGACCATCGGCATTACTCCGTCATATCCGGAAACCGGCTACGGATATATACAGTTTTCCGGCGCGGATAAATCCATGCCCGGAGTTTACAGGGTGGAGCGTTTCGTCGAGAAGCCCAATATAGAACGTGCAAAGGAATATGTCAACGCCGGAACATTCCTGTGGAACAGCGGAATGTTCGTGTGGAAAGCCTCGTCTATCATTTACAATATCGAGCAGTTCCTGCCTGATGTCGCAGAAGGTACGGCGAAGATAGGAGCGGCATACGGCACCGATGCCTTTGAAGATACTCTCAGGGCGGTATTCCCCGGGCTCACCGCTGAATCGATAGATTTTGGCGTAATGGAAAAGGCAAAGGATATCTACACGATCCCCGGCAACTTTGGCTGGGACGATGTGGGAAGCTGGCTTGCAGTCGAGCGTATAAATCACACCAACGAATATGGAAATGTCGTGAAGGGTGATGTTATCAGCATAAACACCAAGAACTCCACCATCATCGGCGGAAAGAAGCTGATAGCGACCGTCGGACTCGAGGATATAGTTGTAGTTGATACCAATGACGCGATCCTCATCTGCTCAAAGGATAGCACGCAGGATATCAAGAAGATCATTGAAAATCTTAAGATCTGCAACCGGAGCGAGCTGATCTGATGAGAATTTCGGTCGACGCGCAGCCGCTTATCAATCCGGTAAAATCAGGCATAGGATACTATGGACACTGCCTGGTAAAAGAGCTGAGCAGATCCCCTGAAGCTGAGCAGACGCTGGAGTTTTTCGCATTCCGCCATTCTGCGGAAAAGCTGGCCATTGCTGAGGAATATCGGGCTGATAATGTACAGCTTGACGCTTGCAGATGGTTCGCATCAAGAATATATCTGCTTGCCGCGTCGGTACTTCCTATCCCGCGGAGATTGTTTTTCCGCAACCGGACAGATGTGAATTTCTATTTTAATTTTATTCTGCCGCCGTGCGTACACGGGAAAAAGACCGTCGTTGTACACGATATGGTGTTCCGCGACTGTCCGGAAACTGCCAGCTTTAAAACCAAGCTGCTTCTTCGGCTGTATCTGAAACGCTCTATGAAAAGAGCCGACCGTGTGATCACCGTGTCTGAATTCAGCCGGAGCCGCATAATGCACTTTTACGGCGTGCCGGAAGAAAAAATAAGCATAGTTCCCTGCGGTGTTGACTGCGACAGGTTCAAACCATGCTCAGACAGCGCCGCAATGGAAAACATCAGGCATAAGTATGGCATTCGCGGAAAATATATTCTGTATCTGGGAACCCTTGAGCCGCGTAAAAATATTCTCAATCTTGTTAAGGCATATCAGGCTTTCACTGAAAATAAGACTGACTTCCCTGCGCTGGTGATATCCGGCGGAAAGGGCTGGCTGTATGACGAAATATTCGCCTATATAAAGGAAAACGGCTTGGAGGACAGGATCATCTTTACCGGCTATATCGCCGATGATGAAAAGGCGCCATTGCTCAGCGGGGCAGAGTTTTTCTGCTTTCCGTCACTGTACGAGGGATTCGGTATGCCTATCCTTGAGGCAATGGCGTGCGGCACGCCTGTGCTTACCTCAAATGCGGCCTCCATGCCCGAGGTAGGCGGCAGCGCCTGCGAATACTGCGACCCGCTTTCCGCAGAAGATATTAAAAACAAGCTGGAGCTGCTCTGGGATTCACCCGGACGCAGACGCGAGCTTTCTGAACTTGGTCTGCGCCGTGCACGGCTTTTTAGCTGGCGATCCTCGGCTGAAAAGCTGATGGGTATTTTCAGCGAGCTCTGACAGCTCCATGCTTTTTAGATAAACATTATATTGCAGGAGATAACAATGAAACTCATTAAGGAAATATATTCATACAGAGAGATGATAACAAGCCTTGTCAGAAAGGAGCTGCGCGGCAGATATAAAGGTTCAGTCCTTGGTTTTTTCTGGACATTTCTTAATCCCTTGCTTCAGCTGTTGGTGTATAACATTGTTTTTGCAGTAATTTTACAAAACGGCATCGACAAGTATTATCTGTTCCTTTTCGTCGGCCTTGTGCCATGGTTCTTTTTCAACAGCTGTATCACTGCCGGTTCCACCTGTATTATCGGTCAGAAATCGCTTGTTACCAAGATATATTTCCCCAGAGAAGTCATACCGATATCCCATACCATAACAAACTTTGTAAATATGCTCCTCAGCTTTATTATTATATTCATTATTGTTGCAATAGCACAGGTAGGTATAAGTTTTGAGGCGCTTTTGTTCCTTCCGCTCGTAATGGCGGTCGAATTTGTAATGTGCATGGGCGTTACTTTTATTGTTTCTGCTGTCACAGTTTATTTCAGAGACATGGAACATATTCTCGGCATCATTTCAATGGCGTGGATGTATCTCACACCTGTAATGTACAGTGAAACTATGATACCGGAAAAGGTCCGCTTCCTGTTCAGATTGAATCCTATGAGCTCTGTGATACAGTCGTACCGGGATATACTGTATTATAAGCAGATACCTGATGTGCTGGTGCTGCTTGAGTCTCTGGCTTTCGGCGTCGTGATACTTGGCGTTGGTGTGTTTGTGTTTACTCACCTTAAGAAGCGCTTTGCGGAGGAATTATAATGTCTAATATAAAAAATGATGATAAAGAAACCGTCATTTCAGTAAAAAATGTTTCCAAGAAGTTCAGAGTGTATTTTGATAAGGGGAGCAGCCTTAAGGAGCGTATTCTTTTCAGGGAGCGAAACCGCTATGAAGAGCGCGAGGTGCTGAATGATATTTCCTTTGACGTGAAAAAGGGCGATGCATTGGGGCTTATCGGTCAGAACGGCTGTGGAAAGAGCACTATGCTGAAGCTCCTTACACGTATAATGTATCCGAATTCCGGCACCATACAGGTCAAGGGGCGCGTATCCAGCCTGATCGAGCTCGGCGCGGGCTTCCACCCTGATATGAGCGGAAGAGAGAATATATATATCAATGCCTCGATCTTCGGCTTGTCAAAAAAGGAAATAGACAGCCGTCTTAATGATATCATTGATTTTTCAGAGCTTCACGATTATATCGATAACCCTGTGCGTACCTATTCCTCGGGTATGTATACACGCCTTGCGTTTTCGGTCGCGGTAAATGTTGACGCTGACATACTCCTGATCGATGAGATACTTGCAGTTGGTGACGCAAGTTTTCAGAGCAAGTGCTTCAACAAGATGATGGACATTAAGGCAAAGGGAACCACGATAGTACTGGTCTCACACGCCCTTGGCGATGTTGAGAAGGTATGCAACAAAGCGATCTGGATAAAAAACGGAAAGATAGGCATGAGTGGAACTCCGCATGATGTTGTGCCGCATTATCTGGACTGGATAATGGGGAAGGACTCCGAGGAAAAGAAATCGCTCCCGACTGTTGAGGAAAATGCTGAGACTCCGGCGGAGCCGATCGAAAAGACAGAGGAAAACAATGGAGATGTCGGAAATAAACAGGTCGAGATAGTTGAATACAAAATTTATAACACCGCCGAGCAAAGGGAAAGCAGCAAATTTGCCGTTGGCGATGGCGTCAGATTTATGATAAAGTACAGAAGGAATGACCAGAGCCTTAAATCGGCAATGGCAAGTATGCTCATAAGGCGGAATGACGGGACGATCTGCTATACCACCAATTCCCTGATAGACACGGGAAAGAATATTCAGCTCAAGGATGATGGGATGATCGAACTGACGATCGACCCGATCCAGCTCATGCAGGGGAATTACTCCGTGGACATATCGCTGTTGGAGGACTACGGTCCGGTTTTCCACCAGATCAGCAATGCGTTTGAATTTGAGATATACAACACCAAAACAGATTATGGCGTGTTCAGGCCCTTCTGCCGATGGAGGCTGTCAGATGAATGAGATCCGAGAAGTGCTGTATTACTGCACACTGAGATGCAACTGCCGGTGCAAGCACTGCGATATAAGGTCTTTTTACAGCGCCGGGGAAGAGATGGACTGTGCGGAGGTGCTTTCTGCGATAAATGCTTCAGAACAGACGCAGGGCAGCATGATAAGCATAACAGGCGGCGAGCCGTTTCTTCGCAGGGATATCATTGATTTCATTGTAAATGCAGTGGACAGCAGGACCCCGCATAATGTCGCAATAACCACGAACGGCTTTTTTACTGACAGAATAAGAGAAACCGCGATGCGCGTAAAAAACAAGGAGCGCCTTGTTTTCAGCATATCCATTGATGGACTGGAAACTGTTCACGAGGAAATACGCCGCCTTAACGGGATCTACAAAAAAGCGCTGGAATCGATCAGCTTTCTGAGCAATGCAGGAATACGCGTTGAGGTGAACACTGTAATACAGCCTGATAATGCAGAGATGATACCGGTGCTAAAACGGCTCGTTGAAAGCATAGGCAGCAATGTCAGATTCACTCCGCAGCCGATGGTGACGTCTATCGCGCAGGAAAGCGGATTCTGCTATACTGACAGGTATATTGCAGGAATAATGCCATATCTTAGGACGCAGAACGATATATATTATGTCGTATCAAGGGGAAAGGCACTCATAAGGGACTGTCACGCAGGCACCCGGAATCTTGTGATAGACCCTGTGGGAAAAGTATTCCCATGCGCCTTCGCAGTGGGGTATAACGATATCTCACGCGATGATTATGTTTTGGGCAGCATAATGGAAAGCAGTATCAGTGATATCCTCTCGTCGGACAGATACCGCTCCGTGATAAACGGAAAGGTAAAGCGCTGCGAAGGCTGCAATATGCCCTGTGACGCAGTGCGTGAACGTCTGATGTATAATGTCCCGCTTAAATATACCGAGGATATGCTCAGGGAGCATTTTTCCTCACCGTATATCAGCGCTCCGCTGTATGATTTTTCATGGGATTCTCCGGAATCGGACGGAGAACTGACATTCAGGTGGATGTGCAGTAAGGAATGCCGGGTGTTTTTAAGCGCCGCGCAGCTCAGAAAGGGCTCTGTCAGGATCAGATACCGGAATGTCCTTCCTCCTGAGTACAGCAGCGGCATGAAGCTCTATGCTTCCATATACGGCAGACAGACCGAGCTTCCGATAAGCAGCGGAATGAACGAGGCGGTGCTGGATTTTGAGCCGTCCGATGATGATTATGCGTGCCTTACGCTAAAGCTGAACCGATTATGGTCTCCTGCCGAGCTATTTGGGAACAGCGATAACAGACAGCTTGGCATACAGTGCTATGAAATAACATAAAAAGTGAGGATCTCTGATGGCATATAATTTACCGCAGGTTATTCACTCCTCTATCCGCTGGGACAGGGAAACGGCTTTACGGCTTGAGGACCCGGTTTATCTTGATGGATACGGGATCCATGTGTTTTCTGAAAATGATGAAGACGGCATAATTCACGAAATTTTCTCGCGCATAGGTATAACTGATTCTATTTTTGCAGAAGCCGCCCTTGAACGCGGAGTGCACTGCAACTGTGAGCACCTGCTTATAAACGGCTGGACCGGAAAAATATTCTGTCCGTCTCCGGAGCTGTTTTGTCAGGCGAAGGCTTATTATGACTCTGCTGTTTCATCGGGTAAGCTGGATCTGATATGCAGCGCTGCAAGCGGTCCTTTTGAGATAGACTATCTTTCGATAGACAGCCCGAAAAATTCGTACCGCATCGCCGAGAGACTGAAGTCTGGCCCGAATGTCGTTTCAGTCAGATACAACGCGAAATTCCCGCCCTATGATGTCTGGATCGCGTCCTGCGACGATATGGAATGGGACGGCTCAGATTATTTCGGCGCTTCGCTTAAAGCATTCGAGGAAATGTTCAGCGAAAAGGGTTACCAGCTTGTAGGTACCAACTATGCGGGCACAACAGCGTTCTTCGTTAAAAGTAAACTGGCGCGGGGAAAATTCCCCTTGCCGGCAACAGCCCAGGATCTGTACAACCCTTACCGCCGTGTGCAGTATGACGACATACCGGATTCCGTGTCTTTCCTTGGAAACGGTCAGGAATACATAGACGATCCTTTTGCAGGCAGGAATAATGCGGATAGGATATTGTTTTCCAACGGTTTTATTTTCCGCGGAGGAAAACATATTCTGAGCAGCCTGTGCGGATCAATATATCTGAAAAGCGATGTATATCTGCCGAGAAAAATATGCATGAGATTATCCTGTGCAGATACAGTTAATGCTTCTGTAAGGGTGTATGGATATACTTATCAGCGTTTTGTTCTTTCACCTGAAAGCTCCTGCATGGAAGTAATTGTTGAGCATGATTTCGTTAAAGATGATACCATCAGGATCGATATTGTGGCAGATAAAAAAACCGATTTGATCTTCACAGAAGAGATCGTTTTTGTTGTGTAAGGAGGAGCACCTTGTATAATACGCAAATTGATGTTGCAAAAATAATGAATGAGATCAAAGCCAGAGCCGCCGAGCGCAATCACATCAGTACTGCGGCGTCTGCCGCGGACAGTGCTGCGCACGTCACACCTGAGCTGGAAGCCGTAAGGAATGAGCTTACACGCATTCAGGCGTACATTCTCAATACAAATGCAAATTCTGACGGATATGCACGGATAGGAGAGCGCATCAGAATATCCCCTAAGGCAAGGGGACTTGTCAGAAAGATCAAGATATTCTTTAAAAGACTGGTGCGTAAATCAACAAGATTCCTTGCCGAGGATCAGATCAGCGTTAATCTGAATACCATTGACTGCATACGCGCACTTTCTGAATATAATACAGCAGCCATGCCGCTGATAGACGCCATGAGCAGCCTCGTTAATGAAAATGCAGAGCTGCGCAAAAAGCTTGACGAGATCAGCAGTTCTGTTGCAGATGTGCAGAAGCTCATTGAGAAAAAGGATAACGAGATCTCAAGTCTTCACAGCAGCCTTGCGGAATATGAGAAGAAAAATAACTGTATCCTGCAGGATCTCCAGCTGGATAAGGATTCATTCATGAAAAAAATGAATTCACTTGAGCGCGGCACGGATATCCTTAACGACAGAGTTCATAATTTCGAATCGAGGATAGAGTCCTTCTCCAGAAAATTAGACTTAGATTCAGTCAGCAACGAGGTTTATGAAAAGTTCCTCAACGAATTCCGCGGAAGTGAAGAGGAAATAAAGGATCGCCTTAAGGTATATTTCGGAGAGGGATCTGCACTTATTCCCGATCCTTCCATGAACGTTGTCGACCTTGGCTGCGGACGCGGGGAATTCCTTGATTTTATCAGCGGCTTTGGGTGCCGCGTGATAGGCGTTGACACCAACTCCCGGTTTGTTGAGCACTGCAGGAGAAAAGGCCATGAGGCGGTCTGCACGGACGCCCTGTCATATCTTCACAAAGCGCCGGACAGTTCGGTCGATCTTATCACGGCGTTCCAGCTTATCGAGCATATTGCGCTGACTGACCTTGAGGAACTGATCAAGGAGTCGCACCGCGTATTAAAGCCGGGCGGAAAGCTTCTGCTTGAAACTCCCAACGCGCAGAATCTTGAGGTCGGGGCGTTCTCTTTCTATATCGACCCCACGCATAAAAGACCGGTAAACCAGAATTATGTTCAATTCCTGTGCAGAAACTTTGGTTATTCCTCGTCAGAGGTATTCCTGTGGAAAGAGCAGGAGATATTGAACTGGATGGATTCTGTATACGCAGATGATAAGACAACTGTGCTTGATTCATCTACTGTTCGCATGATCCTTAACCAGATGAAGCAGGTATTGTTTACTAGCCCTGATTATGCAGTGATCGCATATAAATAATTAAATGGAGTTGGCAGAATATGAATATACTTATTGACGGACAGACTCTTGAAACGCCTGAGGTAAACCGGGGAATCGGAATATACTTTAAGAATACTCTTAACAATATGGTCAAGATGTCGTTCTGTCATAACTGGTATATAGCCGTTTCCAGCGCAGATTCTATAAAACATCTTGACCCATGGGTGCAGAAGCGGCTTCGCGTCATCAAGGACGACGCATTTGCCCCATGCTCGGATTTCTCCAGAACGGACGCTTTTACCAGTGCCGTTGAGAATGCGGTAAGCAGGTACGGTATTGATCTGTATTGGTGCCCTAATCCGCTTATGGTGAATGTGCTTTATGTTGACCGTATCCTTCCATGCAGAATGGTCACATTCCTGCATGATATCATTCCTGCAATAATGCCCGTAAAGGAATGGAGCAGCGAAGTAAAGAAGGAATATGCACGCAGGCTTGAATTCCTGAGCTCTGAAAAGATAATGCTCCTTTGCAATTCCGACGCGTCAAAAAACGATTTTATAAAGTACGTTGCACCGCGCGGGAATATTTATACAACTCTGCTTGCGGCGGACAGCAGGAAATTTTACATTCCCAAGACCGCGTCAGGCGACCCTGAGAATCCGATAATAGTGTTTACAGGCGGCTTTGATTACAGAAAGAATATAGATGGCGCTGTCAGGGCGCTCACACTGGCGTGCCG
This sequence comes from uncultured Clostridia bacterium, assembly GCA_937893735.1. Lineage (GTDB taxonomy): Bacteria > Bacillota > Clostridia > Oscillospirales > Ruminococcaceae > CAG-115. Next base: position 17,498 of record CALBGD010000436.1, read on the forward strand.
TAAATTCCCCGGGGACAAAATGCTTTCCAATGCAAGAATGTATATTGTCTGCAAAGCGCCGAAAAATCAGCAGGACGAATTTTATTCGTTTGTAGATGAACAGGGTCTTGGCGGAAGAGTCAAGCTGACAGGCTTCATATCAGACGAGGATCTGAGCAGTCTTTATAATAGCTGTGATGTGTTCTTTTTCCCATCTCTGTACGAGGGATTCGGGCTTCCTATCGTAGAGGCTATGCTTGGGGGAGCCTATGTGCTGAGTGCCGATAATTCCTCGCTGCCAGAGGTTTGCGGCGGACACGCCCTGCTTTGCAATGCAAAGGATACCGAGGACATGGCAGTCAAACTCAGACAGGCGCTGTCGGAATCTTTTGCCGAGAGCCTTGAACAGAAGCAGGAGCGCCAGAGATATGCCCTCACGTTTTCATGGGAGAGGACTGCCCTCCAGACGCTTGCATACTTTGAGGGTGAGGCGCCTGTGGTCCCTGAAAAAAAGCAGAAGATCGCAATAGTCACCCCATGGCCTGAGCAGAACACCGGAATAGCTAATTTTGAGTATAAGCTTATCCCGTATCTCCAGAGATATTTTGATATTGATATCTTCGTTGACGACACATTCGTTTCTGACTGCAGGTTCCTCCCATACAGCGGCGGAAATAAATATTCTATCTCAGAGTTTGACCGCCTCCACGGGGAATATGACCATATTTTGTATCAGGTCGGCAACAGCAGTGATTTCCATACCGGAATATACAAGGCTATGCTGAAATATAAGGGCATTGCAGAAATACATGATTATGTATTGCACCCGTTCTTTTATCATTCGTTTTTCCTGAAAAAGGATTATTCCGTGTATAAGCAGGCGCTGATAAACGGTTATGGCGAGGAGGGGCTTGCACATTACAAAGATGTTTATGACAAGGTGGGCTGGCCGGATAATGAGAAATTCCCTATGGCTGAAAGCGTTGCAGCTGTAAGCAGTGCTGTGATATTCCATAATCACTGGTCTAAGGAACAGATGCAGCGAGATAATGTATACGTCATTCCACACCCGTCTTTTGATAAAAATATCGTTGATGAAGAGGAAAGGGAGCAGTATCTGGATAAACTCAGGAAAATGATAGGCTACCGCGGAGAGTATGTCATCGGCTGCTTCGGGTTCGTGAACGGCAATAAGCGTCCTATCGTTGCTGCGCAGGCAGTTGCAGAGCTTAACAGGAGCGGATACCGCGCAAAGCTTGTATTCTTCGGCAAATGCAACTGCGATGAGCTGATCCGGTATATAAGTGAAAACTCACTTCAGGATAATGTGACCATCACAGGATATCTTGAAAAGAACGAATATGAGACCTATCTTGATTTCTGTGATTTGATCATCAACCTGCGCTACCCCTCCATGGGCGAGGCGTCCGGTACGCTGTGCGAGGCATTTAAATACGGCAAGCCTGTGATCGTGTCTGAGGTAAACCAGTACTGCGAGTATCCGGACGAGGTGTGCTGGAAGATACCTGTCGGCGGCATAGAAAACGAGTGTCTTGTGGATATGCTGAAATATCTTATCGACCACGAAGATGTACGCAAAGCGCTTGGAGAAAACGCCAGAAATTATGCTGATACCGTGCTGTCACCTGCAAAGATCGCACAGGAATATTACAAGATACTGTCAGCAATAGAGTGATACAAAGGAGCATCAAATGAAACCGATCGCACTGATAATTCCGTGGTATGGTGATGAAATAAGGGGCGGCGCCGAACAGGAGTGCAATTATCTGGCGCACAGCCTTACGAAAGCAGGCCAAGCAGTGGAGGTGTTCACCACCTGCGTCAAGGACGCACCGTCTGACCGCGGAAAGAACACGCTGAAACCCGGAGAATATCATGAGAGCGGGATCCTTGTCAGAAGATTCCCGGTAAGGGAACAGCGTGATGTGGACAGCTATACCGCGTCTAATCAGAGGATATATGACAACTGCTTTTCAAAAGATGATGAGAAGGTATATTTCCGCGAGGACATAAACAGCCCGGATATGTGCCGATATATTGAAGAGCACAAGGACGATTACCGCACATTTATTTTCATACCGTATATGTATGGCGTTACCTTCAACGGGTCAGACAGCGTGGCGGAAAAGAGCATACTTATCCCATGCCTGCACGATGAGAGTTACGCATACATGGATATCCTTATTGATAAGATGAACAGCTTTCGCGGAATGATATTCCATGCAAAGCCTGAGTATCAGCTTGCCAAAAAACTGTATGGTCTGAAAACTGTAAAAGCCGCAGTGCTCGGAGAAGGTATAGACACTGAATGGCACACCGAGTGCAACGCTGAGGCTTTCAGGGAAAAATTCGGGATAAGGGCGCCGTTTATTCTGTTCGCCGGAAGAAAGGATTCCGGAAAAAAGGCGGACGAGCTGATCTCTTTCTACCTTAGGTTCCGCGAAGAAGAGCCCGGTACGGAGCTTAAACTTGTTATGCTTGGCGGCGGGTCGCTTCCTGTGGAGATACCCGAGCGGTACAAAGACGATGTCATAGACCTGGGATTTGTTTCTGTGGAGGACAAGCATAATGCATTTGCAGCGTGCACGATATTCTGCAATCCTTCATATTTCGAAAGCTTTTCACTGGTAATAATGGAAAGCTGGCTTGCCAAGCGGCCTGTAATAGTGTCTGAGCACTGCGCCGTTACCACAAATTTCGCACTGGAAACCAACGGCGGGCTCTGGTATAATAACTATGAGGAATTTTCCGAGTGCGTGAAGTACCTTTTAGGACATGAGGACGTATGCAGAAAGATGGGCGAAAACGGCTCGGAATATGTTCTGTCGCATTTCACGCATGAAAAAATAGCTGAAAATTATCTGAATTTTATTTCTGAGCTCGGTCTGTGATAAGGAGAATATATGGGAATACTTCAAAAACTGAGAAAATGGCGTAAGCCTATATTGATCATTGAGATAGTTGTGATTTATCTTTTTACGCTTTGTATTATTCTTGTAAAGCACAGCAGGGATAAGGTAGATACATCTCAGTATGATAATATTCTTTTTTCCGGTGAGAATTACCAGAGCGGCGTATCAGTCTCTGACGGGAGCATAGCATATCTGACCCAGGACAAGGGGAGAGAATATTCCGAGATGATACAGCTTGACGGCGTATATTCATTGAATATATCCTTTGATTACAGATATCCTGAAAATACCAGAGATACCTCTCTGTATATAGACCTTTTCAACGCCGATGCAGGATTTGACGAGGATTCACAGCAGTTTGAGGTTGTGATGCGCTCCGGCACGGAATATGTTGATAACAGCATCGTAATAGAATCGGTTCACCCTGATAAGGCATATATCAGGTTTGTAAGCCTTGAGCCTGACGTTGAGTTTACTCTTGAAAATGTCAGGGTCTGCGCTGTTTCGAACAGTCATCTGCGTATCGTGAAATTCCTGTGGCTGGTGGACGCCGGCTTAGGATTTGTGGCGGTGGTTACATTTATATTAACGTATTTGTTTGTTTCAGATCATTTACCTAAGGAGAAAAACGGCAATGAAGAATAGTTCGGCTTCTTTTAGAGATAGATTTGCAGATATCCCGCTGATTGATAAAATTCTTGTTTTATTTAATATTATCTGCATTTTAATAACAAGTATATATATTTTTACAGGAAGCATTGAATATTTTACTTCAGATTCTGCTGCTTATAACATATTGGGAAGGGAAAGCTTTATTTCCGGCGAATTATACCCTCAGGATTGGTATACTTCCACTGCTGTATTCGGGCTCGGGCCGAATGTTCTCATCTGGTTTTTTTCTAACTTTTCAAACGACCAAATTTTAATAAGAAATCTCAGCGTATTTGTATTTTATATTATTTTAATAATTTCTGTAATTTATCTGTCAAAGGTATTGAAAAGCCGTTCATGCCTGGTGATCATTCCTGTGCTCTCCATTGGGTTTTCAGAGGTATATACGGAGATGATATACTCACAGGCGGCATATATTGGCGGTGTGATCATTTCTATTATATTGCCGGCATTGTTTATTTCAAGTGTTTCGAACAGAAATAAAATTAACAAGTTAGCCCTGATTTTATTTGTTGTTCTGTATTCGCTGTATGCCCATAATTCTGTTATGATCCTACAACAGATCACAGTTCCGCTTATTGGCGCTGTTGTTTTGTATATTTTTTTCCGCATTTATAAGGACAAAAAGCTTGACCTTCATGAATATAAATCCATGCTTCTGATCACAGCAATATTAGCAGTTATTGCTTTGATAAACCTTTTGATCTATAAAAAGGTAATTGAACCAAATTCGTTAACGGAAGCGTACAATAGCACACTTACTGTAATGATGACGCCGGACAAGATATTGAATAATATTTCAGTTTTCTTCCAATCTGTGCTTTATGTCACTGGGTTTGGATATGGCGTTAACATATTATCGGTTGCCGGAATAATGGCGATAATAAGAGTTGTATGCTGTGCAGCTTTGATTTTAGTATTTCCAATTAAGTTGGCTGTGAAATACAAGGAGCAGTCAGATACCGTAAAACTATTTATGCTCTTTGTATTTGTTCATGTTGCAGAGGTGTTTATAATTTGCTTTTGGGGAACACTTCCCGATATGTACGCCGGCGGAAGGTATATGATCACTTCGGTTTCTTTGCTTAGCATTCTTGGCGTATATTATATTTACACATATATATTAAAAGAAAGAAATGTTCTGTCAGTTGCTTATCTGCTTTTCATCTTTGCTTATCTTGCGGTTGACGCTGTACCGATCATTCAGTCATCAGCTGACTATAAAAATATTACTGCCGGCAAAAAAGGCTTATCTGATTTCCTTTATGAAAACGAACTGACATACGGATATGCAACGTTTTGGAATTCCGCAAACAACTCAGTCATTTCTGATTTCAAGGTGCAGATAAATCCTGTTAATGTATCGGCTGAAGATATTTCTCCATATTATTGGCTTTGCGTGGGGAGATACTTTGATCCCGAAAATTACAGCGGAAAATCTTTTCTGCTTCTCACAGATACAGAAGCGGCGCAATACGAAGAATCCAATAGCTATTCAAAGCTTGGCGCTCCTGATGATGTGCTCCATTATAATGGATATTCAATATATGTCTATCCTTATAATATATCAGAAAACAATTTTAATGGCGTTAAAAAACTAATTGGTGCTGAAATCAGCTTTAGCAAATCAGAAAATAATACTGATGTGCTCGGCTCCGGCTGGTCTGATCTTGAGGACTGGGGCGTGTGGTCTGTTGGAAACGAAAATGTGCTCAATTTCGGGATACCGTCCGATACAACAGGAACCCTTGAGCTGAGTGTTGATCTGTTCAGCTTCCATGAACCGAGAGATCTTGGAGTCTACATTAACGATAAACTGCTTGACACCATCACCGTTGATGTGGATAGCAAAACTTATTCTCTGAGCATTCCGGAGGACTATTATAAGGACGGAGCTCCCTATGGTTTGGGCAGGCTGATGACTGTTAAATTCACGCAGACTGCGGAAGTATCCCCCCACGACCTTGACGAGAATCTTTCTGATACCAGAGATCTTGGGGTAGGAATGTCAAGGCTTGTGATAAATCAGCAATAATATAAAACAAAAGAGAAAGGCATATGCCCTTCTCTTTTGCCTATTCAGCTATTTAGCAGGAATATGCATAACCCCCATTGTCAAGCTTGGTAACAGACGGTGTAGATATCATGCTGGGGCGAAGGTCTTCCGGGGCTATATCCCCCGAGCTGTGCAGCTGATAAAAGCGCTGGCACTTGAGCAGCTCTGAGGAACTATCGGGGATAATAAACTGGCTTGTGTGCGTATTAAGCTCCAGCTTTACCCATTCAAGCTCCAGCGGAGCGCCGTGGTCGCTTATCAGATTCAGCGTCCATGCCTTCGCGGAATCAGAATAGTTCACCATGAAATGAAACTGCCCGTCCCAATATTCTACTTTATCAGCGGTGGAACTGATCATGCCGCTTGCAGGATATATTTTTCCTCCCTGGTTTACGGATAATGAATAGATCTCTCCATACTTGGGCGTAAAACCGTAAAGCGTCTGGCACAAAATAATTGCGCTGTCTCCCTCGGTGTTAAGCTCGGCTTTTACTCCGCTGCCGGTCACGGTGAGTTTGGTATTCCATTCCTGAAGGAACCAGCGATCGACCGTATATTGCGAATAGCTATCGTTCTGGTAGAGAGTTTTTCCTCGCTGATTTATCGCGAAATCAGGGTTGTCGATAAGGTTTGGCTTGGGAACAAGCTTGTTCAGATTGTCTGACAGATATCCGTAAGCAAGAGTGAGGCACTCTTCAATGGAATATGCCGGTTTGATCTCAATATGTCCCGTGCCTTTGATGAAGAGCACATTGTGTACCTTATCAGCCGCCGCGAATCCTATGCTTCCGCTCTGGATAGTGGTGATATCCTTAGTACCAATGAGCTGTTCAAGGTTGCTCTCCTTGGACATATATATCGTGTTTGCAGACCTGTTGATCACGACTGCATAGTTCGGTGTGTAATCTGTAAGCACGGTTATTTCGTCAGTCAGATCAATTTCCGGCTGTTGGTCATATTTTATTGTTGTCATATTATCCTCCTGTGTGTTTGCAGTATGTGCTGAGCCTTTGCTCGCTATGATTTTAATATTCAGGAAACTGCATATATCTGCAAAAGCGCTGTTCAGAGGAAAGATATATTGTTTTTTATTGTGCCGTTGGAGGATATTTGATCATGGTAGTAATAAACGGAAAGTTCTTTTCACAAAAGGTCACAGGGGTTCAGAGATATGCCCGTGAAATATTAAAGGAGCTGGATAAGCTACTTACGCCGGATTCCGACTATGTTGTGCTGGTCGATAAATATGCTGTGGACATTCCGGCG
>CALBGD010000437.1 GCA_937893735.1 uncultured Clostridia bacterium
ATGATCCCGCTGAGGGTCTCCTTGCTCTTTCCGGAACATCAAGGAGACCCTCAGCGGGATCATTGAGAACATCAACTCCTCTGCAAATGATGTAACGGCAGGTGCCCAGCAGATGGCAGACGGCTCGCAGCTCCTCGCAGAAGGAACCACAAAGCAGGCTACCACCGTAGACGAGCTTTCCTCCACTGTAAACGAGATCTCCGGCAACATAACGCGCACTGCCGACAACGCAGCAAAGGCCAGCGAATTCTCCAACACCTGCGCTGACCAGATCATCAAGCAGGGCGAGGAAATGCAGCATATGCTCGGCGCTATGCAGCAGATCGAGCAGCAGTCCGAGGCTATCTCCGATGTTATCAAGACCATCGAGGACATCGCATTCCAGACGAATATACTTGCGCTCAATGCGGCCATTGAAGCAGCAAGGGCAGGCGAAGCCGGAAAGGGCTTTGCAGTGGTTGCAGACGAGGTAAGGAACCTTGCCTCCAAGTCCGCGGAATCTGCAAACAGCACGAGAGAGCTGATTTCCAGCACAATAGACGCAGTAAACAACGGCTCGGATATTGCCCACAAGACAGCCGACACCATGAAGAAGGTAACGGAGCTTTCCCAGCAGAGCGCACAGCTCGTTGCGGATATCTCCTCTGCCGCAGAGCAGCAGGCTGACGCTGTCAAGCAGGTCACTGTCGGCATTGACCAGATATCTCAGGTCATCGCGACCAACTCCGCGACCGCCGAAGAATCTGCGGCTTCCTGCGAGGAGCTTTCGGCTCAGGCAAGAATGCTCAAGGAACAGATCGACAAGCTCAAGGTATAAGCTATTTCATTCCGATAACACTAGGCGGGGAGCTTTATCGCTCCCCGCTTCAGCTTGTCGGAAAAGTAAAAAATCAGGCGGGAAGCACTCAGATTCTAGAAAGCGGCATATCGGCTAGGCTATGCAGATTTTCCCTTTGTTGCCCGACATCGTGTCGGGCTTTGGGGGCAACACCACAAACATCGTGTTTGTGCCTGCCGTATATGCCGCTGACGACGAAGATGAGGGTATATCAACAGACTGAGACGGGAAGCTTTACTTTTTTACCCGGATATGCTATAATAGGATTCGGGCAAAGTACAAAAACAGAAAGGAAACATCAAATGAAAAAGCTATTGTGCCTGCTTATGGCGGCGTTCATGGCGTTCACGCTGACGGGCTGCGGAAACAACGACCGCCTGATATCCGATGTGATATCGGCAGTGGAAGAGTTTGACGCGTCCGGCGAATCTCCGTATAACGGCATAGCCACCTCACTGCCAGAGCAGCAGGTATCTGCGGAAAGCGTTCTGCAAGCAGCAACCGAGGAGCCGCCGGATACTCAGCAGTCCACCGGGGAACCGCTCATTGACGAGAACGGAAGCTACACCACCAAAGACGATGTCGCGCTGTATATCCACACCTATGGAAAGCTCCCGCAGAACTTCATCACCAAAAAAGAAGCACAGGCGCTCGGCTGGAGCGGAGGCTCTCTTGAACCCTACGCGCCCGGAAAATGTATCGGCGGAACCCACTTCGGCAACTACGAGGGAAAGCTCCCTGAAAAGGACGGGCGCAGCTACACGGAATGCGACATAGACACCCTCGGAAAAAGCAGCCGCGGAGCGAAACGCATCGTGTTCTCAAACGACGGGCTGATTTATTACACGGAGGATCATTACTCCAGCTTCACATTACTTTACGGAGAGGAATAACACCATGAAAACACTTATCATCAACGCCGCTGCCATTGACAGCATGGATCAGATCCACGACAGATTCTACGCCGCATTCGATTTCCCGGAGTGCTACGGCGAGAACCTCGACGCGCTCTACGATTATCTCTGCGAGATAGTAAAGGAGGACGCCGAAATAAAGATACGCAACAGCTCCGTTCTGGAGCAGAACATCGGCGAAAAGGAAGCCAGCGGGCTCCGCAGGGTACTCGCCGACGCCGAAAGGGAGAATCCGCACATTACCGTGGTTTTTGAGGACTGACCCTATAACATAAATGCGCCCTTGCGGGCGCATTTTTTTATCCGAGAAAAAGTGTATCAGTTTTGAAGCATATTGCTATTGCTTTTTTGAGGGCGATATGTTACAATATGAGTATAATACAGGACAGTTTACTGGAAAGGAAATCATATGGCGAACATAGAAAAGGAAGCCAAAGAGCCGCTGTTACAGCGGGCAAGACTGCTGTTTCTCCGCGATATTCTCCTTGAATACACCAGCCCGGAAAGTCCCATATCCCGCGACAAGATAGAAGAAAAGCTCGCGTCATACGGAATCTTCGAAAGCAGAAAGGCGTTCGCCGAGGACATAAAGGCGCTCCGGCTTGCCGGAATGGATATCCAGTCGCAGAACGGCAGAAAGGCCGGATACTGGGTAGAAAGCCGCGATTTTGAACTCGCCGAGCTGGAGCTTCTCGCGGACGCCGTAAGCGCGTCTAAATTCCTGACCGAAAAGCAGACCAAGGATATCATAAGCAAGCTGGGAACTTTGTGCTCAAAGGACGAAGCAAAGCTTCTCAACCGCAACGTGCAGGTCTACGGAAGAAACGGGCAGCTCCTTTATAATGTTGATGAAATAAACCGCGCCCTCAACGAAAAGAAAAAGAAGTACAAGATAAAGTTCAAGTACTTCTCATACGATGTCAATAAGAACAAGGAGTACCACGGGGACTACCGCGTGTGCACCCCGTACGCGCTGGTATGGGACAAGGACAGATACTACCTTGTCGCATGGAATACATTCAGCCTATCGACGAACCTGCGCGCCCGCTCGACAAGGGCTTCAACATGATGGAGTACATCTCGGCTCACTTCTCCATGTTCAGCGGAGAGGCCGCGGAAGTCAAGCTGCGGTGCAGCAATTCCATCGCTTCCTCGATTTTTGACAGGTTCGGAATGGATATCCGGCTGACCGACAGGGACGATACCTCGTTCTGCATAACTCCCACCGTTGTGCCCTCGGGGCCGTTCTATGCGTGGGTGTTCCAGTTCGATGGGAATATAGAGATACTAGGACCGTCAAAGGTCAGGGACGAGTATATTTCGTGGCTGAAAAAGACACTGAAGGCACATGGGGTCACTTCATTATGATATAAAAACAGGAGAGCAATGCACTCTCCTGTTTTTGTTATTAAAGCACTCTTGAAAGGAAGTCTCTCAGGCGGGGATTCTTCGGCGCGGAGAATATCTCCTCGGGAGTTCCCTCCTCCTGTACCTTACCGTCGCACATGAACATAACGCGGCTTGCAACTTCCCTTGCGAAGCCCATCTCGTGAGTTACCACGATCATCGTCATGCCGCCGTCCGCAAGGCGCTTCATCAGCTCGAGGACCTCGCCGACCATCTCGGGGTCAAGTGCGGAGGTAGGCTCATCGAACAGGATAACGTCCGGATTCATCGCCAGCGTACGGGCTATGGCGATTCTCTGCTTCTGACCGCCGGAAAGCTGAGAGGGATACGCGTCAGCCTTGTCGGAAAGCCCTACCATCGCGAGGAGCTCGTCAGCGCGCTTGTCCGCCTCCGCCTGGGTCATCAGCTTGTGCTTCACCGGAGCAACCGTGATGTTGCGGCGGATAGTCAGGTGCGGGAACAGATTGAAGTGCTGGAACACCATGCCCATCTTCATGCGAACGGCGTTAAGCTCCTTTCCCTTGGCATGGGTGATATCCCTGCCCTCGAACTCTATCGTACCGGCGGTCGGCTGCTCAAGCAGGTTCAGGCAGCGCAGGAATGTACTCTTACCGGAGCCGGAAGGTCCGATAACTACTACCTTTTCGCCCTTTTCTATGTTTGCGGTGATTCCGTCCAGAACGACCAGATCACCAAAGCTCTTTTTAAGCTTACTTACGCTTATCATTAGATAATCTCCTTTCCAGACGGTTAACAAGCGAGGACAGACCAACTACCATTATCAGGTAGATCAGAGCTACCGCGATGAGCGGCAGGAATGCCTCGTAGGTCTGAGAGCGGATAGTATCGCCGCCCTTTGTAAGGTCGTTCAGCGCGATATAACCGGAAACCGATGTCTCCTTCAGCAGCACGATAGCCTCGTTGCCGAGCGCCGGGAGAATATTCCTGAGCGCCTGCGGGAGAATTATCGTAACCATTGTACGGGTGTAGCCGAATCCCAGCGAATAGCCCGCCTCGAACTGACCCTCGTCAATGGACATGATACCGGAGCGGACTATCTCAGCAACGTAAGCCGCAGAGTTAAGACCGAAAGCGATGACTGCAACCAGGATCTTGCTTATGTTAACGGAGCTGAACACAACGAAGTAGATGATAAGGAGCTGTACTACCATAGGAGTACCGCGCACTACCGTCAGGTAAATGCGGCAGATGAGATTCGGAATCTTGAGTCTGCCGGTGCGCTGGTTCGTGGAGCGGATAACCGCGATAACGAAGCCGAGCACGATACCGATAACTACCGCAAGAACGGTGATAAGCAGAGTGTTTCCAAGACCCTGAAGCAGATATACCCAGCGGTCCTTTTCAAGGAACGTGCTCTTTACCTTTTCAATGAAGCTGCCGGAAGCCGCAGTGCCGCTCTTGTAGATGATCACCTGGCTTGCCTCGGTGTAGCTGTCGGAGAAGTTCACGTTCTTAAGTCTGTCCTCGGTGACGGTCATACCAGCAACGCCGATATCCGCCTTGCCGGAATCAACAGCGGCGATAACGGAATCAAAAGCCATATCGTCTATGACAAGCTCCTTGCCGAGAATGTCGCAGACAGCGCGCATCATATCAACGTCAAAGCCGACTATGTCGCCCTCTTCCTTGAACTCATAGGGAGCGAACTCTGCATTCGTCGCCATAACTATCTTGCCGCTATAAGTTATTCCCTCGGGGCTGGTGTAGGGGTGCTTTCCGTACTCATCGTCCACGAGCCAGTTCTGCTCAATTGACGTGAGCGTTCCGTTTTCGCGGAGCTGTGCGAGCGCGTCGTTGACCTGCTGGGTCAGCTCGTCGTTGCCCTTCTTTATCGCGCAGGCGTATTTCTCCACCGCAAAGGGCTTCGGGGCTATGGAGAGGTCGGGGTTCTTGCTTACGAAATACTTCGCGGGGGAGGAATCTATAAGCACGAAATCCACCTTGCCCTGCTTGAGAGCCTCGATAGCGTCAGCGCCCTTGTTGTACTTCTCAACGGTCGCGCCCTCTACGCTTTCAGCGTAGGTCATGCCGGTGGTGCCCATCTGTACGCCGATGGTCTTTCCGGTGAGGTCGGTGGAAATTCCGCGGACGATTATCACCTGGCTTGCCTGGGTGTAGCTGTCGGTGAAGTTTACGTTCTTTAGTCTGTCCTCGGTGACGGTCATTCCGGCAACGCCCACGTCAGCCTTTCCGGAATCAACGGCGGCGATAATGGAATCGAACGCCATGTCGTCTATGACAAGCTCCTTGCCGAGAATGTCACAGACAGCCTGCATCATATCGACGTCAAAGCCTACGATCTCGCCCTCGTCCTTGAACTCATACGGAGCGAACTCCGCGTTGGTCGCCATGACGAGCTTTCCGTCGCGCGTTACCTCGGACGGGCTTTCGTATGGGTGCTTGCCGTACTCGGCGTCTACCAGCCAGTTCTGCTCGATGAGCTCCAGAGTGCCGTTCTCGCGGAGCTCTGCCAGCGCGGAGTTTATCTGCTGGGTAAGCTCGTCGTTGCCTTTCTTTACCGCGCAGGCGTATTCCTCGACTGCGAACGGGTCGTCAAGAACCACGATATCGGAGTTCTTGCTGGCAAAATACTTTGCCGGAGAAGCGTCTATCAGCACGGCGTCGATTTTTCCCTGCTTCAGTGCTTCAATGGCGTCAGCGCCCTTGTTGTACTTTTCAACGGTGGCGTCCTTGATTCCCTCGGCATAGGTCATGCCGGTGGTGCCGATCTGTACGCCTATTTTCTTTCCGACGAGGTCGTCGGCGCCGAAAACTGTGTTTTCAGCTTTTTCCGCAGCGCAGCCGGTCAGCATACACATCAACAGTACGAGAGCCGAAACCGCCGCAATAAATTTCTTCATGGTGGGAATTCTCCTTTTTTCAAACATTGCTTTTATTATACATCATAAATCCTATAAATGCAAGCAAAAAATCAATAAAACTGCATAAAGGGGACTGATTAATTCCGGCACTAGTTACAAAAGAATAGTCCCGCAGCATTCAGCACGCTGCGGGACGGAAGAATATGAAGATTTAGGGCAACACCGCACAATTAACGGCTAACGCCTTTGCCGCACGCTTGCTTGCATCTTTTCCGTCATATTGCACAAATTTCACTTGACGGGCGTCAGCCCGCCTGCGCTCAATTTATACAATCTGACGAAAAATCGAGATTAGCCAATCAGCGAAGCGTATTATTGGCTAATCTACCTGCGCAATCGCACGACAATAATTATGCGATATTGCCTAATAATTTCCACCATTAGAATGCACCGGAAAATCCGCTTTTATTCAGATTCTTCCTCGGATTCCGGATCGTCGTCCTTCTTCTTGCCCACAATGTCCTTTATCTTGCCGATAAGCCCGGGGATAGAGTCGATGATGCCCTCCATGGGGCTGGTCTTGCCGCCGAGCTCCAGCAGCTCAACATCGCCGTCGTTCTTGATGACGATGAACGCCTGCGGCTTAACTGTAACGCCCGCGCCGGCTCCGCCCGCGAACTTCTCAGCCGCCTGAGCGGGGAGGTCGCTTCCGCCGGAAGCAAACCCGAAGGACACCTTGGAAACCGGGATTATCGTGGTTCCATTGGGTGCGGAGATGGGGTCGCCGATGATGGTGTTTACGTCCACCATCTCGCGTATTTTCTCCATGGAAACGCCTAAAACGCCTTCAATTGAATTTGACATGATATTAGCTCCTTTCAAGCATTATATTGTTACTTTCTTAACTTACCGACTGCCGCCGCTGCGTCCTCACGCGCACGGTAGTTTTTCACTGCCCTGCCCGCCAGCCAGAAAAGGAACGCCAGCGCCGCGATGACCGTCAGCTTCGCTGTGAAGCTGCACTCAGAGCGGGTCTCCTCGCTCAGGAAATCGCAGGTTATATAATAGTCCGGCTTTTTCAGCGTGAAGTTCCCGTCAAGGAACGCCAGCGCCGAGCCCGCCGCTATGTTCACTTCGCCGAATCTTATCGCCGCCTTTGCCGCGTCCTCGCCGCCGACAACGATATACAGCCTGAAATCGTATATTCTGGTAGCCTTGAGTACCCGCTTCAGCGGTTTGCTGAGACTGTCCCACACCAGCTTTACCAGCGCGCGGATATCCTTTAAGGTCAGCTTATCCGCGGAATTCTTCGGGGAGCCTTTCGGCTTCTTCGCTTTCTTCTCCTGGGATTTTTTGGGCTCCGGGGAGCTCTTTTTCTCCTGAGAAACTCCGGTCTTGCCGTCCGGAGCCTCCCCGGACAGTTCTTCCTCGTCCGCCGCCGCGGATTTCACGTCCTTTTCGGCTTTTTTGTCCCGGCGCTTCATCTTCTTGGTTTTCGCAGGAATCTGCACCAGATTTAAAAAGAGCCAGTTTATTTTAAGCCTGAGCTCGCCAGAATATTCAAACCGCACCGTGACCGAGGTCATCAGCAGAATAAGTATGACCGCGACTATCGCCCCGGCAATTATCCAGCCAGACACAGCCTCACCTCCGCCGTCAGTCCCCGCTGAGATTCATCTCGTCAAGTTCGTCAAAATCCATCTGGTCGGTGTTGTCCGGTATCGGGGGAAGTCCGCCGATATCGGTCATTCCGAAGCACCGCAGGAAGTTCTCCGTAGTCTTATAGGCTATCGGACGTCCCGGCAGGTCAAGTCTGCCGTATTCCTCCAGCAGGTCGCGCTCCACCAGATTGTTCACAACGCTGGAGCTGTCAACTCCGCGCACCTGCTCCACAAAGCTCTTTGTTACCGGCTGATTGTACGCCACCACCGCCAGCACCTCCATCGCCGCCTGCGACAGCGGGACCTGCCTGCGGTTTTCCAGCGCGGTCTTTATGTAGGGCGCGAATTCCGGCTGGGTCATCATCTGATAGCTGTCCCCCAGGCGGTTTATCCTGAACGCACTGCCGTTTTCAACGTACCGGTCGTTCAGGCGGTCTATCATTTTCAGCACCGTGCCCTTTTCTATTTCGCAGGCGGCGGAGAGCTTATCCGCGTCGATAGGCTCGCCGCAGGCAAACAGTACGGCTTCTATCGCCGCCATGCCTTCGCTGAATTTCACTGCTCCGCCCCCTCCGTTTCCTTTGGAATATCGTCAGCCCGCGTCCTGAGCCGCACGCTTGCGCCGTCCTCGGAGATGAAAATGCGCCCCTCCTTGGAAAGCTCCAGTATAGCAAGGAATGTCGCCACTGTGCGCGACCTCGGCTGACCCTTATACAGCTCGTCCATCTTCACCGTGCCGTTTCTGCGCAGGCTTTTCAGCACCGCAACTATCCCGGTGAACACCGTGACGTAGCTCTTCGCCACTATCGGCTTTATCGACCTCGGGCGGTAGCTTGCCTTCCGGCGGACGCGCTCG
>CALBGD010000438.1 GCA_937893735.1 uncultured Clostridia bacterium
GGGATATTTTCTGTAATTCCACAAATATAGTCTTTTTATATTCAAAAGAGGAGGACTTTTAGCGTTATGGAGAGCAAAAACACCTGTGTTGAGGTATTCGGAAAACGGCTGAAAGAATTACGAAAGGCGAACGGCTACACGATTGAGCAGTTCGCCGAGGCAGTCGGGATTTCCAAAAGCACGGTAGGTTACTATGAGAATAATAACCGTATGCCTGATATTGAAATTCTCTCAAGGATTGCCGACGTGTTGAATGTATCGGCGGACTACCTTATCGGCAAGACGAACACGACCGCAACGAAAGGCAAAACGAAAACAGTCTGCGACTTCACGGGTTTGTCCGATACGGCTGTTGAGTATTTAGCCGAGCTTGTGAAAAACAAACGGTTTGACAGAATTGCGGTTATCAACCATCTGTTCTCCGAACTCAAGCAGGACTACGCCTTTTACTGCCACGAGGAGAACGACGATGGCGAACTTGCGGAGAGTATTCTCGGAGCGTTGTTCTTATACTTCGACAAGGTGCAACTCACCAAAGACGAATGGGCGGAGATTATCCACACAGGCGACGAGAAAAAGGACGAGGTACTTGTGTCTGCGTATATGCAGTTTTTGCTTAATCAGGTGACGGAGAATACAAGGTCGAGTGCGAAGTATTTTGATGATTGCAACAAGCAGTACGAGTGATTGCAGAGTTGAAAAAGAAAATGCCCTCTCGGTGTTTGGGTGAACATCGGGAGGGCAAAATTCAGTTTCAGAGAGTATTTCTTGCAGTGCATACTAAACAGCTAAGGTAGTAGCACCGAGAGATATTATCGCTAGGACAATCTAATAATCAATAAATAGTGTAAAGCAATCACAACGATTTTGCTTGACATTTGACTCGTTGTGTGATAATATGGTATCAAAAAAACGCAAATTGAACGGAGTGATTATATGATTTCTGCCGCACTGGCTGTTCTGGAAAGCGAGGAACAGCGCAACGAATTATCCGAGATTTATGAGAATAATATATCAAACTTTTATAACATTGCCTTTCAACAGCTCCATAACAAACAAGACGCTGAGGACGCAATACAAGACGCGTTTTTGGCTATTGCAAATAATCCAAGCATCTTTTTCGGTATTCCGAACGAGAATAAGATGCCGTACATCAACGCTGTTATTCGGAACATATCTTGCAAATTGTGGAACAAGAAACACGCAACGGCGGAACGTGAAGTTGAGTTTAACGAACAACTCATCGAAGATAGTATCCCTCTTGATGAACGGATAGTGAGCGAATATTCCTGCGAAGAAATATACCGTTTCATTGACACGTTTCCTGACACAACTAAGACCGCAATATATTTCAGAATACACTTTGATATGAAGTATTCCGACATAGCCAAAACGTTAAACATATCCGAGGACGCAGCTAAAAAGAGAGTTGAACGAGCAATAGCCAAAATCAAACAGTTTATGGAGGGCTGTGCAAATGAGTAAGAGCTATACAATGGACGAACTTATATCGGGCTATTTTGAAAAGCAGTTTGCTGAAGCTGACGAAGTTCCTCTGCCGAAATTCTCATTTCGTCACAGACTGACTATGAAACGAATTTTCAAGCTGTTCGAACATAATAAAGCAATGTCTGACATCAATGCAGAGGACACTTGCGAAAATGTATTGGGTCATAAGCAGCTTTCGTTCCGCAAGCGGCTGATTATTGCAGTGGCTATTATCGTGTGCCTTGCCGTGATGACAGGATTTGTAATAGCATTCATATCCGGCGGGTTCAATGGAACAGTATATCAAGATAATACTCACCTTTTTGCGATTGATACAGCAAATTGTCCAAGTACCATAGAAAAAGAGTATAGCTTATCTGTTGTGCCTGAGGGATTTGAGATGTATGACGTTTCAGCTACTTCTACGGACATTACTGTTATGTATTGTAATCCGGATACGGAACAGGTTTTGGTTTTTGGGCAAACTGTAAAAAGTGAATTTAATCCACATATCAACACGGAAGGATATGATTTACAAGAAACGAAAGTTAATAGCTGCAATGCTATTTATATAGAATATATTAACGCATATGGAGTTAGTTCAACGGTAATTTGGGATAATGAGGATTACATACTTGAACTATTTGGCGATTTTGATAATAATGAACTGCGAGATTTGGCTATTTCTAACGAAATTAACGGCTTTTGAAAATTTGTTCAAAAAAGGTGTCCCTTTTTCACTCCCAAAAGGAATTAAGTATATAGAAGGATAAAAACTTCTAATGCTTATAGAAAGGAGGGAATACCAATGAAGATAAGGAAAATACTTGCCGCATTTGTATCGGTGGTAACGATATGTTCGGTTATAAGCGTTCCGACTTTTGCTGCTCAAGAAACTCAGATTGTAACAGATTTGGTTTCTCCTGCTTATGAGTACGCAATGATCACGAAGAGCTATTTAACAATTACATCATCAACCGCTGAATGCAAAAGTGTGTGCGAGGGAATGACAGATGTTACGCAAATCACAGTAGAGCATACGCTTGAAAAGCACTGGGGTCTGTGGATATGGAATGAAGTTGACGGCGCAAGTTGGACAAAGACCGTTGATACCAGAGCCATATCTTTGGTCAACACCAAATCCGGACTTGACAGTGGTACATACCGGCTGAAATCCGTTTTCACGCTGACAAACTCAAGCGGCAAGAGCGAAACTATCACTATTTACAGCGAAGAAGAAACAATTTGAACATTCTTATCGTGGCAAAAACGACATGATAAGACAACAACTTTTTGGAGGTAAAAACAATGTTTGATTTAAAAAAAGGTTTAGCAGCTTCTTTAGCATCATTGATTATGGTGTTAAATACGGTTACGGTTTCCGCATCGGATATCAATGAAGAATATGATATGTGTGTATCTACATATTCCGATGATAGTCAGGATAGCGAAATGTACCTGATTAGTGAAACTCAAACCGTATTGGAGGACGGAGTAATTGAAACCACAAGACTATACTCCAGTGTCAATCCCAAACTGAGAGCTGCGTCAGGCAGTGGCACTTTTAAAAATGAGAAGGAACTTGAATTTTCCAATGAGGGTTCTACTCCGCTTAAGTACTGGGTTCAGGGAGATTTCACATGGAATTCTTCTAAGGATACTGCCGTGGTATCAAATGTGAAATATAAACACGGCACGATTCCCGCCAATTGTGAGATATTAAATGAAAAAAAGGATAGCAAAAGTAATCAGGGTGCAACTGTCCTTTTCGGGAAAAAATATGCGTATATTCGATACTCGTTCACGTTCAAGAATTGGGCAGGATTTGAACGCCAAGCAAGCGTATACCTTGATGTCAATGTATGCGGTGAAGCCAATTACGGATAAGGTTTGGACTAAATTCGGTTCGGAACCTTAATTGTTTATTGCATGACAGCACGGTAAAAAGCCGGAATGCAATTTGATAATTCTTGCTTCCGGTTTTTGCCTGTATAAAGGTAACTCTCAAATCAACCATTTTAATACCGAAAGGAGCGTTTTCCATGAATAAAACCTACATCTCGCCAAAACTAATAATATTATGCATGGTGTTTTGCCTATCTTCCGTATATTTGATTTTGACAAATGGTCTTCTCCCCCTGAACGGCAAAATCGATGCACAGGATTTGATTTCATGCATAATTGTACCGATTATTCAGGTCGTGTCGTTCAGGCTGCTTATCACCGGGCATGACAAAATCACGGAGAAATTTGGCGCGGTATTAACAGCTGCTTTGTGCATTATGGTAGGGTTGAAGTTTGCTTATATGTCGCTTGCCTTTTCCTCCTCAAGCTGGATTGGAATTACCGACGCAGCCTCCGCCATTTTAATCTGTGCAGCTGTACATTTGGCGTATGCTGCGGTGTTATTTGCTGTTTCCATTCCGTTTTATCATTTATTTCAAAGGTTAACTTCAAAAAAATAAGCGGCACATACCGGCTGAAATCCGTTTTCACGCTGACAAACTCAAGCGGAAAATCGGAAACCATTACTGTTTATAGTGATGAGGAGATGGTAGGGTAATATACTGCTATCACATTATTTTATGGAGGTTATTTATTATGGCTTGTATGTCTAAAAACTCTTGGGCAAAAGTTTCTTGTTTAATTCTCGCACTTTGTGTCACTCCTACTGTTGCGTCTAGAGCTGAAACTGATACATCAATTGAAAGCATTGAACAATTAGTCAGTAATTATGCCAACTCTTGGACAGATGTAATGTATGACGGGAACGTTTTTCCTCAAAATTATATTAAAGTGGTAAACTCTTCAAACGAAATAGTTGCTTACGAAGTAAGTTTTTGTGACCGGTTTACGCTTGAACCTATGGGTTATGTTGTGTTGTCAACTGACCTTTCGTTAGAAAACCCCGTAATAGAGTATACACTTGATGGCAATGACATCTATTCACAACAATCTGTAAACAATCCTTCCGAATTATCAATAAATCATTTCGAAGATATGTATTCCTCGTATGACAATATTTTGATTAGTGATAATATGATTACCTATTCAACCGCTGAGGCGGGAAGTAATGCTGTATATAGTATTCCCTGCTATCCTTCAGCTAATAGTGGTCCTACAATAACAGGTGGATTAACCAGTGGTACGGTTGGAACAGTAAAAAAGACTTATTGCATTGAGGGCTCAAGCGAACTATCATTTTATAGAGGTATTGACTTTGAAAACTCAGGTGTTAATTGTGCACCTACAGCCTTGACAAACCTAGTCTTTTATTATGATTCATTACCCGAAATAAATGGTTTAATATATAACAATCCGCTGTGGACATACTCTCGAATTTGCTCGTTAGCCGGTTTTGATGGAACTCGTGGACTGTATAACGATGAAATGATTGATGCCCTTGAAGAATATGTGAATGAAAGGAATTTCAATATTTCTATTGATGACTATTGGAAAGATTGGTGGAGTGATTTTACGCGCGATATCAATAATGACCAACCTGTACTTGTCAGTATTCAAGGTAATAACAGCTCACAGGAATGGGTAGCTCATGCAGTTGTTGCTTTGGGATATGTTGAAACAGATGGTGATAAATACCTTAGGGTTGCAGACGGCTTAACTACTTCACAACGTTATTTGAATTACGATTATTATGGTGTTCATGAGGGGTTTCGCGTAAGAATAAGCTAATAGTTCAAACGTTGCATTCTCACAAGAAAGGAAAAGCGTATGAAAAGAACAAAGATAAAAATCTTGATAACACTTGTGGTTGGTGTGGTTGTTCTGTTCTTGATATTTTTCATGGTTTTCAACAAACCGGAGTCTGTACCTAATGGGAGTGCAAGTATTTGGACATATACTCCGTATATTGAATTGGACGGGAATAAGTATTTGTTTGAAGACCCGTTGGGAAAAAGTAACCTATTTTTCGAGGTGCAGGATAATTGGGAAGAATTAGAGGATTGCTCTGTGCAATACGTCAATTTTTCCTGTGAAGATAATCTTGCAGAAGATGCCATTTACTGCGATATTTCACAAGTATGTACTTATGATTTGTATCTTAAGGTCAGCGAAGAATGGTTGATGTCGCAATGCAATATAAATGGACATTCACAGGGATTTATTCGTCTGCATATTTACTCCCCTCTCCCATAAAACATACAGGAGGAATTGTCCGAATGAAGCGAATAGCAGGCATATTGCTGTTAATGGCTGTAACGCAGGTTCCCCTTACATTGTTTTGGTAAAACAGTTTACTGGAGCTTACTACTCCGTACTAAAGCATACAGCTATCCTAAAAGCGGAAGCAGTGTTGTTTATACATTTCCGCAGCCAACTTCCAGCACCAGGTACACCATCAATTCAATAGTCTTTTGCTGTAACTGCTATTGGGCAAAGTATAATAACTAGCCTTAGTAGATGGTTATGTAAAGTGTCGTGACATAAGCCTGGGCTATAACCTCTATGCTGACCCGCATAATACATACCCCGCCGGAGCTTTTCGGCAGCAGTTTTATTGATTGCTTTTGACAGAGGAGGCTTAACATTATTTATGAATAATATCAGAAGTATACTTTTAGTGATATCAATGTTATTTCTTGCCGGCTGTGCAGCATCATGGAACAGCATAGGCAATACCGCAAACTCCCCGGCTTCATCTGAACAGGAATATCAAGAAGAAACTGTCCAGGAATGCGCCGCGACAACTGAAGAACATAGCAAAACTCAACAGACCGGCGATAATGTTTTTGTTAAAACAAAGAGCAGTGATAAGTACAGTGTTTCCTTGTCATTTACTGTGTTTGACAATTCCGGTGACACAATGATAATTTCACCTGCCGAGCTTGAAATTATTCTTAAAAGCACCGGAGATATCATTACTCCCGATTCGGATTTGTTACTTGGCGTCGCACAGCCAAATGACGAATTGGTTATAGACGGCTCGCCGCAACTTGATATTCTGGAGTTTTCTGATTGGAATATTGCAGCAGTCAGAGTGCCGAGTCAAAACAATGGTGAAAAATTGCACGAAACATCATTTTATTATTTCAATGACAGCATTGTTCAGCTCCTTGGCAATAACCTGTTCAAACCCATGCTACCTGCCGGCAGCATTATTGAAGCAGATACTGAAAATAACTGCTTTTCATTTGTGGACTCTGAAGGTAATAGTGAGCGATACACCGTTGTATACGATGATTATTACGAAGCATATTATCTGCGTTTAGCGGATTATTCGGCAGAAACCTTCAAAGAGGAGTACAGCACACACAATGGTGAGCTTAACTTTTCGTATACTGTATATAAATACAGCGAAAACAAGCAAAAAATATCCGCACATAACTTTGTTGAATACACTGACTCTCAGGGGAAAAAACATTCCTGCGAAGTGCTGAGTCCTGTCTATCAGCCTGCCATGAGCTTTGACGGTCTTGCCGAAATTGAAGCACCAATAGAATTTGAAGTGTTAGATTTTGCAGAATGGGGTATTGCAGCAGTCAGAGTACCGAAGACAAACTCTCTTTCCGGGCTTAAATCTCACGTTGTATCTCTTTTTTATTTTGATAATACGACACTTCAGATGTTAGGAGATGGATATTTTTATCCCGAAATTCCTGCTGACAGCAGAATAGGAGTTGATACTGACAATAATTGTTTCTCAATCACAGATATAGAAGGTAATACAAAAAAGTACACAACTCTCTGCGACCCTGATGATGAGCGACATTTTATACTCCATTGCATAGACGGATAATTTAGAAGACCTTTTGCAAATGAGTTAGGTTGGTCAATTATCAATAAATGTTGTTGAGAGATTACTATAAATAATATATACACTATTAATGCTATCCGTGAAGACTAGGTACAGATGTAAAAACCTAATATTCTAACACATTAGTCTCCAATAACGATATCTGGATTATCATCGATTTTGACAACGGTAGGCGTGTATTACATAATTTCCATGTCATAGGGAAAGGTAACTGAATATAGCAATCCCGCCGTTTATGCATCTGCGGCGGGGTTACTGTTTGTCGAAATATCGGTTGTCCCTATGTTCCGTTGAGTAAGTTCAACAGACATTGAGCAGAGGAACGGCCGCGGAATACGCCAGGGCAATGAAAATTCCGAGGTCTACATCGGGTACTACTCCACAAAAGGTACCTTTGATAATTACCGCTGGCAGATACTCGAGAAGAAACAGCAGATAATCTCGCAGATAATGTCCGGCAAGCCAGCCGCGCGAACCTGCGAGGATATTGACGACACCGCGCTGACGTTTGCTGAAATGAAAGCCGCAACGACCGGCAATCCTCTGATAGCCGAGAAAATGACGGTGGACAACGAGGTGAACCGTCTGAAATTGCTGCAGGCGAATTATTATCAGCAACAGCGCTCTTTTGAATATGATATCAGCAAGCGATATCCGGATTTGATTTCCCGAAAAGAAAAAATGATCGAGTGGACGAAAAAGGATATCGAGCTGATTTCCGCAGCGCCGCCGATAACGGAAGACAACTTCCGCATGACGCTTGGCGGCAGGACTTATGTTGAGCGTTCCAAAGCCGGCGACGAGCTGGCGGCGCTGGTGACAAAATACATGATGTCCGACGATTATCAGGAGTACAAATCGAGGGCAGTCGGCGAGCTGAACGATTTCAAAATCGTGCTGATGCACCGGGGTGCTCTGGTGTCGTTGTCGCTAAAGGCAAACGGGCATTACACCTGCGATTACTCAATGAGCGGGCTTGGCGGCGTGACCAGATTGTGCAATCTGTACGAGCGCATTCCGGAGCAGATCCATGGGCT
Source organism: uncultured Clostridia bacterium (assembly GCA_937893735.1). Taxonomy (GTDB): domain Bacteria; phylum Bacillota; class Clostridia; order Oscillospirales; family Ruminococcaceae; genus CAG-115. Next base: position 8,302 of record CALBGD010000438.1, read on the forward strand.
TAACGCTGAGCTGGAGCAGGCGAAAAAACAGCTTGCAAACGCAAAGGAACAGTACGGCAAGCCGTTCCAGTATGAGGAACAGCTCCGCGCCGGTCTGGAACGCCAGGCTCAAATAAACGCTGAACTGGAGGTTGCCGACAAACCGCATGATGAAGCGGTCATAGGCGATTGTTCCGATGACGAAAACGAAGAAATGGAGATGTGATTATGAGCATTGAATTCTGCATAAAACAGCATGGTGAGAACCACTGCTATTCCAACGGCACTATTGACTTGAAGTCATTTCTTACAACACTGTATTCCAATGAGAACCCTTACGATGCACTCATGAGCCTCGATAGAAACAATCAGCTCAGCGATGATAATTATACTCGTGTTAAGCGGAATGGCTTAGTTACATACGATATCGACTTTGACAGGGATATAATAACACGTCATGAAAAAGGTAATCGGTTCAAGTTGAACGAGATGAGCAAAATCCCTCTTGGCGCGGCGTATTCGCTGTTAAGATTTCAAGGTAAAGAATATTATCCAAAGACTATTTCTGAATTCAACGAGTATAATGATATGCTCGCACTATTCGGAAACGCCGATCCTGAAATAAAGGAACGCGGTTTTATCACGATTAGCAACAGTGAGTATTTTGAAGAGCAGCTTAATTACCTGAAAAGTACCAGAGGCTATGATTATATCCGGTTCGCAAAAGTGAACGGCATACATTACCTTGCTTTTGACCAGCGTGGCTATGATAATATCCTGGCTTATCTGCTGCAAAGGCTGAGTACAATGCATGAGGAAGCCGACCGCTTCGAAGCCGAGATGAACAATGCATTTGGCATAACCACAAACGAACGCAAGGTAAACGACGCATTCAAGGTTCTTTCTTCCATCAGGATAAATGATAATCTTGAAATCGTCATGGGCAGACGAACAACGCAGTATGGAACAGTCTATGCAACATGGGGATGCTCCGGCGGCGACAACTACTACTGGGGACATTACGATTTACGCACAGAGCAAGAGGCCAATCTTGATATGTGTGAACGGGCTGCAGAGAAATTCCGTGGAATGACCGCTGAGATCGACACGCTGCGCGAAAACTCATGTGTTAACTTTTCGGTAGTCAGCGTCAATGGCGATGTATATTTCTCCGGCAATCATATAATGGATATAAATATCAGAGATGATCCCGGCTTTCTGGAATTAGTCGAAGATTCGAATCAGGATATATTCCGGATTTCAGTTGACTACTATTGCTGGGGAGATAAGTCGTGCGAAGCCAGTCCTGCTACTCCCGAACAGCTTAAAGCAATATACGACAACTGGGACGAAATAAACAAAGCTACTTTGATCGGATCCAACAGCTTCTCCGTTGATATCAATGAGGATGAGGAAGAAGATAGCTGCGAGTTTGAATAATTTTTTTGCGGTTCGATTTTATCGAGCCGCATATATGTAGACTGAAAGATAACTACTTGATGTCTGCTCCACAGGTGCCTCACCGTGAGGCAGTAATTTGTTCCTGAATTGACCTTGACAAATGACATTATTCGAAGTAAAATATAGATAGTACATCACTTAACGCAAGGAGGACAACCAATGTTAACCGACAATCCGTATGATTCCTCAAGAAATAATCTGCCCCTTATGCGGTATCAGATTACCCAGACACATGAAGTCCTGAAGGAGTTTGTATCGCATATTAGCGGTTTCGTTACAAGGAACTATGTGTACACGGATAAGGAAATTCCCGAAAAAATAAAAAGGCTGGAGGACGAAGCACAGGAAATCAAGAGAAGCTTCTCGCTTTCAGACACCCGTGAGATACTGAACAAACACGAAGCACGACTTGTTGAAATCGACAGTATCATAAAGGACGCTACACCGCTGCCGCACAGATAACACTGCTCATAAGAATAGTACAGGGACAAGTGAAATTCATTTGTCCTTTTCTTTTTCGGAGGATTTATGAAAGATTATTCAGAATATTCTGTTGAGGACTTTAACAGGGCTTTTATAAGATTTTATGAAGCTCTCACATACGGAAAGCAGCCGGTCAAATCACCGACTGCTTTTTTATTAGGAGGTCAGGGTGGATCCGGAAAATCATCAATACATGAGTACCTGTCCTCTGAAATCGGTAATATCGTTTCGATTGACGGCGACCTGTTCCGCCGCGAACACCCTAACTATGAAATGATCCAGAAGATTTACGGGAAAGACGCTGCAAACATCACCCAGTCCTTTGCGAACAACATTACAAATGCAATGATTGAAAAGCTCAGCGATGAAGGATACAACCTTGTGATTGAGGGAACCTGCCGCCGCGCTGATGTTCCACTGAAAACCTGCGGCGATCTCAAAGAAAAGGGATACCGTGTGGAGCTGGCGATAATGTGCGCCGATAAGGAAGAAGCATGGCAGAGTACGCTCGAACGTGCTGAGAAAATGCGGGAGCTGGGGCTTACTCCTAGAGAAGTACCGAAAGAAAAATATCAGGAAACGATAATTGCTCTCCCCGGCAACGTGTCTATTTTGTACCAGTCCGGTGCATTCGATGATATAACGCTCTATAATCGTCAGCTTGAGGAATTATACAAATTCAGCCGGACACCTGAGCATGATCCGGCTGATATTTTTTACCATTGTCTGCACAGCAGATCTGATGAACTTTATCGTCCACGCAGCGGCAATCCTATGGCTGTTCTGCTTTATGCAAACAGCCTGGACGAAGCCAGGGCTTATCTTGAGCACAACTTCTATGAACTTACGGAGGGCAAGCAGCTTGATGAAGGCTTCTTCCAGTTCAGCTGCTCGTCTGCCGGACGTCCGCTTCCGGATATAGATGTGTATGATGTTTCTGCTCCGGAAAACGAAGAGGACGAGGAAGAGGAACCGGAATGCGAAATGTAACAAGCAAATTAAGTAAATATTACGCACGTTTCCTTTCCAGCATTTACAAAGCGCTTTCTGATTATTTTGACAGTTTCATCATCGCTTTTCGGAACTATGGTTTGATAGTCTGGCAAAATCTTTATAGCTTCTTTTCCATCGACTTTTGATATTGTGTATCCTGAGAGGCAATAGT